>CAIPUQ010000413.1 GCA_903868295.1 uncultured Roseiflexaceae bacterium | reverse complement strand
AGCAGCGCCACCTCGGTCGCTATCGTCATCGCTGCTGCGGCGAGTGCACCATAGACCGGGATGAGGAGCAGGTTGCCACCGATGTTCACAATCGTCCCCACCAAAAACGCCCAGGTAATCGCCTGATGGCGGGCAATCGCAATCAGCGCATACTGCACCACCCCCGTCGTGTACGACAACGGGAGATACCAAATCAGGACGCGCAACGCTGTCGCTGCATCGGGCAGGTATGCCGTACCGCCCAACACCCAAATTAGGTCGTCTGCCAGTACTGTCACCACCACCACACCTACCCACGCCACCAGCTGGAGCACGCCGATTGCACGTGCCAGCAGCGGGTCCAGCGTAGTCCGGTCATGCACAGCACGGTGCGCCAGCAACGGGAACAAGGCCCCAACGACATACGGCGGGATAATCTGCGTCAACGAGATGACTTTGTAGGCAGCATCATACAAACCGAGGACCGTATCGCCTGCCACAGAGCGCAAAATAATCGCATCGAAGCGAAAAAACACCGTCAGCAACAAACTGTTGAGCAGCAACGGCACGGCGCTGACCCACATCCGACGCATCAGCGGCCAGTCCCATTGCGGCCCCGCGCGGAACAACAAGCGCCGTTGGAACCACCACAACAACCCAGCGTTGAGGATCGTCGCACCCAGTGCAACAGACCCCATCGCCACAATACGGGTGTCGCTGGTAGGCAACCACAGCACCAGTGCAATACCGACCATGGTGCGCAGCAGGCTGGTAATCATGACGACCAGTGCAGGCACCTCCATGCGTTGCGCCGCTTGGAACGAGGCACTCACCGCCGCCGCCGTCCCCGCCGGCCACAAATGCACCAGCAAAATCGCCAAAGCAATTTGGGTGCCCCAACTCAGCGGCGGCATGGTATCGCGCAGCGCCCACATCCCAAGGAGCGTCAGTGGTACGACCACGAGCGCCATCAGCCAACGCATGGTGACGCCGACACCAAAGACATGCTGCGCTGCGTCGGGGTTGACGGCTGCTTCACGGACTGCCAAGTCGTTCAGCCCCCAGTTCACAATGGTCACCAGGTACATGCTGGTGATGAGTGCGACAAAGCTCCACGCGCCACTCGCTTCGGGCCCCAGGGCACGTAATGTCACCGCTGCAAACCCCAGATCGAGCACTTTGCCAAAGATATTGGCCGCTATCGGGATACTGCTGTTTTTGAGGAACCGACCCATTGTTGTCGCTGTGTCGTCACGCCACCACCGCCGCCAGCCCCACACGGCAACCGCCAGCATGGGGATGCAAATCAGCATCGATACATAGAAAAGGGTGGTGTTGCTCACGGTCACTCCGTCGTCTCGCGCCAGACCTGGGCCGGGTCGGCAAGGTGAATGTTGATGGTGCCGTCGATGTCGCGGTGGAGCAGGTGTTCGCCGCCGACGCGCCGTTGGGCATAACTCAAGCGTGCCGGTGCGTCACGCCGCTGACCACTGCGATAGATGATATGTGTGGGCGCGATGCGGGCCAAGAGTTCACGCGGCGGCGGCATCGCCCACGGCATCGACACGACACGGATCCCGTCCGTTGGCCAATCGCCACTATCGGGCAACACATCGGCACTGTGTGCCACCAGTACCGCCCCACCCGCCCAATCGATGCGGATTGCGTGGGGATCGATGATACGCAGAGTCAGACCATCATGCGAAAACGTTGTGCCGTGCGCCACCATCCGACACTGGTACAGGGGTTGGCGACAGGCTTCAGCCATTTCGTCACGCTGTGCATCCAAAACCCATACCTCGCGCACTCCGCGCTGGATGAGTGCTGCACGCCCACCCTGCCAAGCGACCCCGGGATGTGTGAGGATGAGAATATCAGCCACCCCGGTGGCAAACAGTGGTTGGTGGTGTGCCAACAGGCTCAACAGCGTGGGTGCATCGTTGCCCGCGTCGATGATGATCCGTGTACCGTCGCGGGTGCGGATATAGACACTGTCGCCGGCACTGGCGGGGAACAAAATTTCGCCAGAATCGTTACTCTGTTGGGCTGCCACGAGCAGCATACAGAACATCACGATACCTACCAATCCGAGCTGCCAGATGCGTTGTGCCATACGTACCTCTCGTCTCTGCGAAAAGGCAAGCATGGCACAACAGTGTTACCAAATCATTACCAACTGCGGGTTAGCGCAGGGCGGTGATTTCGATTTCGACTTTGGCATCACGGGGCAAACGGGCGACCTGCACCGTCGAACGTGCTGGTGGGTTGACCGTGAAGTGCTGGCCATAGACCGCGTTCATGGCAGCGAAGTCGTTCATGTCTGCCAAAAAGACCGTCACCTTGACTACTTTTTCGAACGACGAGCCGGCTGCAGCGAGCACAGCAGTGATGTTTTCGAAAACCTGAATGGTCTGCGCCGTGACATCGCCCTCGACCATCACTCCTTGGGGAGTGAGTGGGATCTGGCCCGAGCAATACAGCATCGTGTCGGTCAGAATGGCTTGTGAGTAGGGTCCAATTGCAGGTGCGGCTTTGTCGGTTTTGATCACGGTACGGTTCATGCTGGTTCCTCGCATATTACAGATGTACACCCATATAGTACTGTAAGTTTGCCGGCTTGGGGGAGGTGGTGAGGTATAGTGCGGATGTCTCGTCCGATTCTTTCGTGTTGCACAGGGGTAACATCGGACGCTCTGAGCGCATGGTTCGTCCCACATCATTTCTTAACCTATATTATAATCTGTAGCAGACGTACCAAACCGTTGTGGTTGCGGCGTGCCCGCATAGAGATGAGTAGGCATTCTATGTCGCTTACGAACCGAGTCGTAGTCATCACCGGCGCCTCGAGTGGTTTTGGGGCGGACATCGCCCGCAAAGCCGTCGCACAGGGTGCCAAGGTCGTTCTGGCGGCACGTTCCACCGACAAACTGCAGTCCCTGGTTACCGAACTCGGTGGGCCGACGCGGGCGTTGGCCGTGACTGCAGATGTGACGAGTGACAGCGACATCGAAGCCCTCGTCACTGCAGCCAACGCATTTGGTACCGTCGATACGGTCATCAACAACGCAGGCTTCGGGGTGCTCGACACCCTCGTCGATGCGCCGTTGGTCGATTTGCAACGCATCATGGATGTCAACGTGTATGGTGCAGTGCGCTGTACGCGGGCTTTTTTGCCGGCGATGATTGCTCGTGGCAACGGGCAAATTGTCATGATGGCCTCGATGGCGGGGTTGGTGGCGGCGCGCAATATGGCCTATTACTGCGCCAGCAAATTTGCACTGGTCGCCATAGGGCGCACGCTCCAGCAAGAGTTGAACGGTACCGGGGTGGCCTGTACGATTATTTGTCCAGGCGTCGCCCAGACGGGGTTCCAGACACACGCTCCGAACGAAAAGTACCCCAAAGCAGCTGCGCTCAGTACCTGCACGAGCGATCAAGTCGCAGGGGCGGTGATCCGTGCACTGCAGCGGCGCACGATGGGTGAAGTCATTGTGCCTGGGAGTAGTGCGCTATTGGCGCGCTTCAGCGCGGCCTTCCCGGGCATCTCTCGGACAATCCAAAACATGATTGGTTAATCCAAAACGCAGGGTGCCAACGGGTAGGGCACTGTCTTGTTCGAGAGGTTGCTATGGTTCTGTCTGTGATTATGCCGTGCTATAACGAAGCCGATTCGCTCCCGTTGATACTCGAGCGCGTCCGTGCAGTCCGATTCGATAAAGAAATCATTGTGGTCGACGACTGTTCGAGCGACAATACCGCGCAGGTATTGGCCGAAGAACAACGCAAGGACCCGACCCTCCGCGTGGTCCGTCACCTGCGCAATAGTGGCAAAGGTGCCGCCGTGCGCACCGGGATTGCGCATGCAAGCGGTGATATTATCATCGTCCAAGACGCTGACCTCGAGTACGATCCCAACGATTACTACCAAGTCATTAACCCGATTGTCGATGGCAAAGTCGATGTCGTCTTTGGGTCGCGATTCATGGGCAACCATACCGGGATGTACTTCTGGAATGCCTTAGGGAACAAGATGTTGACGTTTTTGACCAACTTCTTGTTTAACTGTTGGATATCTGACATGGAGACATGTTACAAAGCATTCCGTGCCGATATCATCAAGAACATCCCACTCGAGAGCAACGACTTCCGCATCGAGCCCGAGATTACCGCCAAAATCCTGCTGCGTAAGCACCGCATCTACGAAGTGCCGGTCAGCTATATTGGCCGTACCTACGAAGAGGGCAAAAAAATGAAGCCTTCGCAGGGCTTCTGGGCAATCTGGGCGTTGTTCAAATATCGTTTTCTGGCATAGGAGTGCAGCGGCAATGATGCAGCAGTATTTTCGACAGTTAGCCACCGTCTTGGGCAACGTCTCAGACGCACAGGCCGAGGCAGTCCTCGAGGTCCTCTGGCAGACATACCAACGCGACAATACCGTAATTGTCTGCGGCAACGGCGGTTCGGCGGCCAGCGCGTCACATCTGGTGTGTGATCTAGGCAAATGGACCGTCGTGCCCGACAAGCGCCGTTTCCGCGCTGTAGCCTTGACGGACAACATGCCATTGGTGACTGCATGGGGCAACGACACCGCCTATGATCAGGTTTTTGTCGAACAACTGCCCATGTTCTTTCGCCCGGGCGACACCTTGGTGGCCATCTCGGGTAGCGGTAATTCGCCCAATGTACTCAATGCCTGCACCTGGGTCACGGCACACGGCGGCACAACCGTCGGGATGAGTGGCTTCGGTGGTGGCAAATTGGCGAGCCAAGCCGACGTTGCCTTTGTGGCGCCGAGCTCGTTTATGCCCGAGGTCGAAGACGTACACATTGCCCTCTGTCATGCGCTCGCAGTCAATCTGGCCAATCGGATCCGCGCACTATGAGTGCAATCCTGGGGTTCGATTTTGGTGGCACCAAACTCGCCGCTGGGATTGTCGACAGCGACTCGGGCGCGGTGTTGGCATCACTCCGTGCACCCACGCCCGCGGGCGGGGCAGCTGCGGGTATGCAGCGCATGATCGAACTCGGGCAACAATTGTGTGCCAATCACGGCGCTCCCATCGCTGCAGTGGGCGTCTCGTTCGGAGGGCCGGTCGAGGCAGATGGGCGCACGGTGCGCCTGTCGATGCACATCCCCGGCTGGGAGTCGTACCCGTTGGCCCAGACCTGCGAGGCGGCGTTCGGCGTTCCAGCACGCATCGCAAACGATGCCGATGCCGCGGCGCTCGCCGAGTACCGCTTCGGCGCCGGGTATGGGTGCACACACATGCTCTACCTGACGGTCAGCACCGGGATCGGCGGCGGCGTCATCATCAACGGCAGACTCCACCGTGGCGAGCACGCATGGGCCGGCGAAGTGGGGCACATGATCCTCAAGCCCGACGGTCCTGCCTGTGCCTGCGGCGGTAACGGCTGTCTCGAGTCGTTGTCGTCGGGCTTGTCGATTGCCCGTGATGCCCGCGCAGATATCCCTGCTGCGTTACGAGACCGCGACCCCGACAGCATCAGTGCCCGCGATGTCGTCGCAGCTGCCCGCGCGGGTGATCCGACTGCTGCGCGCATCTGGGAGCACGCAGTGGGGTGGCTGGGCATCGGTATTTCGTCTGCCTGCAATCTCATCAACCCAGGGATTGTTGTGTTGGGCGGTGGATTGACCGGCGCTGGTGATTTTTTGTTCGCCCCATTGCGCGACATCATGGCATACCGCGTGCTCGGCAAGGCGACCCAACTCAAAGCAGCAGCCCTCGGTGATGTCGTAGGCATCATCGGTGGTGCAGCCTTGTGCATCGACTAACAGACACACAAAGCGGGCCGCAGTTCTGATGAACTGCGGCCCGCTTGCTTTTTGGGCGTGTTATTCGGCGGCGAACTTCGCTTCGAGGGTGCGAATCTGCTCCTCGATCAGGGCAATGTCTTCTGGCCTGCCGTTTTTTTTGTGGAGGAGCTCTAGCATCATCCGATATTTGTCGAGCGTCGCTGGGCTTGAGTTGACCATGTCGTTGCTGTGCATGCGCATGCGCTTCATCGAGGCGCCATCGATGCGTTGCTTGAATCGTTCGAGTTCTTCTTCGTAGACTCCAAAGCGCGCATACATTGGATGGCTATGTATGCGTGCCGTAATCAGCGCTACGGCTCCGGCGTAGTCCCCTTTTTTGTGGTACGCCAGCGCCTGTGCTACCACGGCAGCCTTGTCGAGGAGCGCAGCGCTGCGTTCGAGTTCTTCGGCGATGACATCGGCCTGTGCGCTGACAAGCAACGGGACGCTGACGGTGGCATCAAATTGCAGCGCGTTCGCGTCGATTGCCGACAGCGCTGCATCGATGTGATACGTTCCCAGAGCCAGTGACTCGGTGGCCACGAGGTGCAGCAATACCTGTCGCGATTCACCACTCATCATCGCCCCCATGGGGATGGTCAGGGTATTTGCGTTGCGGGTGTGGTTACGATCGCCGACGACGGTGCACTGTGCGTCTGCAGGCACATTGACCGTCAATTCGGCATTGCGCAGGGTCGTTGTGGATAGGTGGTCGAGTTCCTGGCCAAAGAAGGCATCGATGTCGTCTGCGTCTTCGATGAAGTACGTGTTGCCCTCGCCGGCACTGGCCATGATTCCCAACAGACGCTCGTTGTAGTCATCGCCCAGACCAAACGTCGATGTGCTGATGCCGCGTTGCTGTGCTGCAGTCACTGCGCGTGCCACGAGACCAGGATTGTTCACTCCGACGTTGGCTTCGCCGTCGGTCAACAAGAACACACGCTGGATGGCCAGTCCGTCATGGTCCGCCTGCTCGACACAGGCCACGGCATCACGCCAGCCGGCGTAGAGGGCGGTATTGCCGTCTGCAATGGTCTTTTCGAGCTCGGCGATGAGCAGTTCTCGGGCGGATTCGGTCATAGCGGTACTCGGCATCAGCACAGTGCTATCGGATGCAAACGTCACTACCGCACAGTGGTCTTGGGGTTCGAGACGAGACACAATGCGTTGGGCGGCGACCTTCGCGTGGTGCAGTTTGACACCCTTCATCGACGAGCTGACGTCGAGCGCGATGGCAATGTTGAACGGCATGCGGGTGACCGTATTGGCATGCCGCTGGGGGGCGGTGGCTTGGATGGCGACGATGAGTTCACCGTCACCGCGCTGGAGGGCGTCGCGGCTGAGATTTACGCTAAGAGGATGTGTCATTCGCTGCTCCTTTGGGTGGCGTTGCCCGTCAGGCGACGGGCAACGAAGTCGGACTAGGAGTGATGCGGACCGAGGATGAGCCGGGTCATGATGTCGACCATCGACTGTGCAGTGTCTATTTCGGCTTGCGACGCGCCGTCGCGGTACAGATCCGCCAGGTGTTTCTTTAACTCCGCCAGATCCTTGGTCGAAAACCGGGTGGACATGTGCTCGCGGGCGATCCGCTTTTTGCTCATATAGGCATCAATGGGGCGCTCGAAATCCGCAGCGCTGTTTTCGTAGAACGCGTAGGTCGCATACACCGCACTGCGTTGCTGGCGCTGACGGACGTAGTCACCGGCTTCGCCGTAGCGACCCTCTTGGTTGAGCCGGTTTGCTTCGGCCCGGGTATGCGCTAGGTCAATCAGCGTTGCCTCTTGCTCGACGTCGGTGTTGACGGGGTATTTGGCTGCGTCGGTGCTATCGGTCAATGTCCAACCGACCATACTCTCAATCGACTGGACCTGTTGGGCACTATCGACCCCCGCAAAGGTCAGCTGGAGCTCTTGTGGACCACGCGCAGTCAGCGACAACGGCATTATGCGCAGGTACACGTTGCGTTGCTCGAGCGAAACCATGCTCCCAATGTCGATGCGCAACGTCGCGTCTTCGCGGTGACTGGGAATACCACCCACCACATCACAGGTGTAGCCCGTCGGTACATGTGCCGTCAGACTGGCCGTCGTGAGCGACACCGCAAACAACTCTTGTAACTCTTGTCCAAAGAACCCATCGATATCCGACGATTGTTCGATGAACTGATGATTGCCCATGCCCGATCGGCTCATCTCGAGCAACGCATCCTCGTTATAGCCCCTGCCTAACCCATAGGCACTGGTGCTGACACCACGCTGGGCGTAGACGGCAGCCTGTTGGCCGAGCGCCTGCGGGTCACGGATACCTACGTTTGCATTCCCATCCGTCAACAGAATCGCCCGACTGACGTAGGCGTCGGTGCGGTGATGCGTCAGCAAGATACGTGTCGCTGCATCCCACCCACCTGCCAGATTGGTCGACCCCCCGGATGTCAATCGCGTCAGCGCATGCCGGACCAAATCACGCTGTGCATCACTCATCAGTCCACCGTCTGCCAGAACCGATACGTGCGAGTCAAACGCCACAATCGTGCACCGGTCCTCGCTGCCCAATCGGTTGATAATGCGCTGGGTCGCCGCAATCGCATCGGCTAATTTGCGACCTGCCATTGATCCACTCCGGTCAATGACAATCGCGATGTTCAATGGGATTCGGGGTTGGTTGGTGTTGGT
>CAIPUQ010000412.1 GCA_903868295.1 uncultured Roseiflexaceae bacterium | reverse complement strand
GTGGTTGCACCAGCGCTGGCAGACCTCGAGCGGTGCTATGCCGACGTGGCGCCACGCGGGGCGGTCGGGAGCGACCGGCAGGTGATTCGCATCCGGACTGCCGCGCACACGGTCGACATCACGGTGGCGACCGACGCAGATGTGTACACGGCTGCTGCAGGTCGTGATTTGACCATCAACGCGCTGGCGATTCTGCCCGATGGGACGTTGGTCGATCCGCACGGTGGGCTTGCAGATCTGCGGCATGGGGTGTTGCGCCACATCGGCACAGCGTTTGCCGATGATCCGTTGCGGGTGTTGCGGTTGATGCGCTTTGCTGGCCAACTCAACTTCCGTGTCGCACCCGAGACCCTGGCACATGCACTGGCTGTGGTCGATCGTATCACTCAGATCCCCATCGAGCGGATATGGCACGAATGGCGGTTGTTTGCATTGGCGCCGCATCCGTGGGCCGGGTTGATGGTGTTGTATGCAACCGGCTGGCTCCGGCACTACCCCATGCTGGCCGCACTGATGGGCTGTGCGCAGGATTTCGTCCATCATCCCGAGGGGGATGTGTGGATCCACACGTTGTATGTCTGCGAAGGCGCAGTCACCCGCCGTGGCGATTTGGACAGCGAGAAGGTATTGATCCTGTCGTTGGCAGCGATCTGCCACGATTTGGGCAAACCGACCACGAGTTATGTCGAAAACGGCCGCATCCACTGCCCGACGCATGCAGCAGCTGGTGTGCCCTTCACTGTTGATTTTTTGCGATTGATTGGTGCCCCCGACAAATACGTCGCACCGGTATGCGCGCTGGTACGCGAACACATGGCTGCCAATGACGGGCCCGCCAGCCCGCGCTTTGTGCGCCGCCTCGCGCATCGTTTGGCGCCCGCCGATATGGACCTGTGGGCACGCTTGGTGGCGGCGGACAGTTCGGGACGCCCACCGTTACCGTTCAAAGAACCCGGGGCGCCGTTCATGGCACTGGCTGCAGCGTTGGGGACCGTCCAGCAGCCTGTTGCGCCGTTGCTCAACGGCAACGATGTGCTGGCGATGGGGATTGCCGCAGGGCCACGGGTCAAGGAGCTGTTACGGATTGCCTACGATGCACAGCTGGATGGTGTGTACGAGACCCGTGCAGATGCGCTACAGTGGATGCAGACACAATTACGTGCCGATACGATTTAAATAGAAAGAATACAACGAAATGCACACTCCACTCGCCCTTTTGGGCGTCTCGGTCCGATATATCAGCTGGCGAGGCCACCAGATTGCCCTGCACGAAGCAGGCAGTGGGCCGACTATTCTGTTGGTTCATAGTATCAATGCCGCAGCGAATTGCTTCGAAATGCGCAAACCGTTTGCCGAATTGCAACGCGACTATCGGGTAGTGGCAATTGATTTGTTGGGCTACGGCGATTCCGACCGGCCCGACATGGTCTTTAGTGCGCAGATGTATGCGGATCTATTGGCAGATGTGGCGCGCGAACTGGGCGGTGTGGCGTGTCTGTATGCCGTGTCGTTGAGTAGTGCGTTTGCATGCATCGCAGCGGCCAATCACCCCGATGTCATCGCCCGCTTGGTGTTGGTCTGCCCGACGGGGTTGGAGGATCTGCACGTCCCGGGGACGGTGGGTGGTGCGTATCGGTTATTGCATGGGTGGTTTGGCGCCGGCGCGTATCGATTATTGACCAGTGGCGCCAGCCTGCGCTATTTCCTGCGCAAAATGGCCTATTACACACCCGAAGCGTGTGACGACGCGATGGTGACTGCCTGTGCCCGGGCGGCTGCGCGACCAGGGGCGCGCTATGCGCCGATATGCTTTCTGACGATGTTGCTCAATGCAGATCTGCACGACGTGTTGCCGCGTATCGCCCAACCCGTGCATATCTTGTGGGGGCAGTATGCGATGACGACGCCGGTGACGCGCTTGCCCGGGTTCCAGGCGCTCTTGCCACGGTCGACGGCGCATGTCCTGCCCGGGGCGATGGCCGTCCAAGACGAATGTGCGACCGAGGCAGCGCTGACCGTACGGGGTTTTCTGACCGATACCGCATCATTGCCCGCTTGAGTCGATTACCCGTACATCTATACATCGTGAATCGAAATGGCGGCTGCTTCTCAGCATAGGCGCCACAACAAGGAGCAGAAAACGTGATACCCAAAACCATGCGCGCACTCCAGTTGGAGTCGTTTGATGGGCCCGAAGGACTGCATGTACGCGAGGTGCCCACCCCGACGCCACGGGCGGGTCAAGTGCTCGTCAAAATCCGCACGGCTGCAGTGAACCCGTCTGACCTGATGTTTTTGCGCGGTCGCTACGGCGTCCGCCGCGAGCCACCCACCATTCCTGGCTTCGAAGGGTGCGGCGACGTCGTCGCTGCCGGATCTGGTCTCGGTGCGTTGCTGGTTGGTCGCCGCGTCGCCGTGGCCACACAGGGCAGCTTTGGGACCTGGGCCGAGTACACGGTCGCCGAAGCGAGCACCTGTTTGCCGTTGCGGGCACGGATCAGCGATGCACAAGGCGCCATGATGCTGGTCAATCCGTTGACCGCCTGGGCGCTCATCGATCGGGCCACCCGCGACGGTGTCAAAGGAGTGCTCCTCAATGCCGCCAATAGCGCCCTGGGGCGCATGATGATCCGTACGGCGCGGCACCGCGGATTGCACGTCGTGGCCATCGTGCGCACGGCACAGCACGTGGCGGCACTGCAGGCGCTCGGCGCGAGTGCGGTGGTCGTCAGCGAGGAAGCGGATTTCGCCGATGCACTCAAAGAAGCCTGTGTCACACACGGGTGTGGCATCGGTTTTGATGCGGTGGCTGGCAAACAGACGGGCCAGATGCTCGCCGCATTGCCGCGCGGTGCCCGCGTACTGACCTATGGTGCGCTGTCGCTCGAGCCGGTGCAGGTCGATGTGGGTACGCTGTTGTTCGGCAACCGCGCCGTCGAGGGATTTTGGCTGACCGAATGGATCCGCCGGCGGGGCATGGGGACGGTCATCCGTGCCATGGTCGACATCCAGACATCACTGGCTGATTGCATGCGCACCGACGTCCATGCGACGTATGCCTTTGCCGATGCCGCGGCAGGTATCCGTTCCTACCAAGACGCCATGGGTGCCGGCAAAATCGTCCTCAAACCATAGGTGCGGGTGCACAATGAATCACCCCGGTCGACAACGTCGACCGGGGTGATTGGTTTTCTCAGTGCGACAATGCTACTTGGTGTATACGCTCGGTCTGCGATTGGCGAGCGAAGGCACTGCAGTGCGGATGCGCTCGAGGTCGGTCATGTCGAGGTTGGCGACCACGACGCCTTCGCCGTCGGCTGCTTGGGCGATGACGGTGCCCCATGGGTTGATGATCATGCTCCGGCCGTAGCACATGCGCCCGACGGGGTGTTCGCCCCACTGGGCCGGTGCGATGATGTAGCACTGATTTTCGATGGCCCGGGCGCGCAACAGCACTTCCCAGTGGTCTTTGCCGGTGAACGCCGTGAAGGCAGCGGGTACGGCGATGATTTTGGCGCCGGCCAGTGCGAGTGCGCGGTAGAGCTCAGGGAACCGGACGTCGAAGCAGATGGTCAAGCCCAACCGTACGCCGTTGATATCGGTCGTGACGATTTCTTCGCCGGGGATGAGTGAATCTGATTCGCGGTAGCTGCCAGGGGCGATGTCCACGTCAAAGAGGTGAATTTTGCGGTACATGGCCACGCGCTCGCCGTTGGGATTAAAGACCAAGCTCGTGTTGTAGTTTTTGTGGGGTTGGCCGCTGCGCTCGATGAGTGAGCCGCCGTGGATCCAGACATTGTGACGCTTGGCGGCTGCCGCGAATGCCTGGGCGGTCTCGCCGTCGATGGCTTCGACGTGCTGTGGTTGCACCTCGGAGCGACCGAGGAAGGTCGTGTATTCGGGCAGTGCAATCAGCTGTGCGCCTTGGGCTGCGGCCTGGCCGATGAGTTCGACGGCGCGCGCCACATTGCGGTGGCGGTCTTCTTGGGAGTTGATTTGGACGAGTCCGACGCGCATGGTGTGCTCCTGTGGGTATGGTACGGGATGCAGCCATTATGACAGAAAACCGCCGTGCGCTTCAGTCGTCACGCAACCATGCCACGCAATCGTGGCGCACGGCCACGGTGACACTGCTCCCGATGGGCGGCGGCTCCCCGAATGGCCAGTCGTAGCTGAACGGCGGGACGTCGTCGGCAACTGCCACCTGCACCTGAGGCCAGGGTGGCCGGAGCGTCACGCCACGCACCGTGACGGTCAGCAGGCTGTGGTTATGCTGGCGTGCGTCGACCCCAGCCTGCGGGTGGATGTGTAGATGTGTCGCTGCGGGGCTGGGCTGTGCGAGTGCGGCGTAGGCAGGGTGCACAGGCAGAATATCGCGCATGCCCAGCAGTCGGGCAACCAGCCGTGTCTGTGGGTCGCGGAACACCTGCGCTGGCGGTGCATGGCGCAACACGCGACCAGAGTCCATCACCGCCAGTGTATCGGCGATGAGGCACGCGTCGACCGGGTCGTGCGTCACATAGATGCTTGATACACCGGCGTGTTGGAGCAACGGCGGCAACTCTGCCAAAAAACGATCGCGCAGGGTCCGGTCGAGCGACGCAAACGGCTCGTCAAAGAGCAATAGTCCCGGGCTGGGGGCGATGCTCCGCGCCAGCGCGACGCGTTGGCGCTCGCCACCCGAGAGCTGATCGGGTCGCCGCTCGAGTAAATCGGCGATGCCAAACATCTGTGCCATGGCGTCGACCCGGGCTGCGATGGTGGCGCGGGCTTGGCCATACAGCCCATAGCCGATGTTGGCTGCGACGGTCATGTGAGGGAACAGTGCATGGTCTTGAAAAATCAAGCC
>CAIPUQ010000411.1 GCA_903868295.1 uncultured Roseiflexaceae bacterium | reverse complement strand
TGCAACGGTCACGAAGACGTTTACTGCAACGGCGACGCCGACCCGCACATTCACCATCACGTTCACCGCAACCAACACCCGAACCGAAACAACGACACGTACGACGACCGCTACCCCAACTGCGACTGCTTCTGTCACACATACCCCGTCACCGTCACGCACCGCTACACGGACACCGACATTGATGCCGAATGCCTATAAAGATGTTGCTATTGGTTCGTCATTCGTTATCGGCGTACTAGCGAACGGTACCCTCGTCACCTGGGGGGCAAATAAGCAAGGCCAAACCAACATTCCAAAAGCACTGGCGAATACCGCGTTCAAGTCTGTATCGGCAGGGAACACGTTTGCTGTTGCACTTACCACAAGCGGCACGGTCCACGCATGGGGCGGGACGACGTACAACCAAATTGCAGTACCAACCGAGGCGAAGTCGAAAGTCATCGATATTGCTGCAGGGTTCGGACACACACTTGCTCTCCGCAGCGATGGTAAAGTCGTCGCGTGGGGCAAAAACGACTACCAACAATCAACAGTCCCCAAAAACTTGACGAATGTTGTTGCCATAAGCGCCGGGAGCAGTTACTCAATGGCCCTCAAACGCGACGGCACTGTGGTTGTCTGGGGAGCGGCAGAGATGCGCACAGAAGCAGTCAAATCACTGCGTACCGTCGTCGCAATATCGGCAGGGTACAATCATGCGCTCGCACTCCGTGCAGACGGATCCGTCGTCGCGTGGGGCAATAATGACTATGGTCAGGCGACGGTACCTGCATCCCGCTACGTCGTCCGCACAATTTCTGCAGGACTCAACTACTCGATTTTGGTTACCGACGATAACAAAATCTTTAGTTTCGGTACGAACAACTGGGGCCAACGCAACATCCCAGACACGTTGTCCAATGTTCTCTCCGCCACTGCAGGCTACGCAAATAGTGTCGTCACGCTCCGCGACGGTACCGTACTGACCTACGGCTCCAAAGAATTCAACGCCCACATCACCCGCACACCAACGCCGAGCGGGCGCTAAAAAAGCAGGCTGCAACCGCAGCCTGCTCATACAATCCCACGTACAGCCTAGATGGGCATCCGTTTGCCCAGCCGTGCAGCAGCGATACAACCGTCCATCACGCGCTGTCGTTGGGCAGCAGTGGCTACGCCCGTCGCAAACGACCGCCAACGGTCGCCTTTGGCGTGCAACACACGGCGCAGATCGACAAACAGCGCCTGCTGCGCGACCCCATCATCGGCCGGCCAACCGGTGCTTCCCTGACGGATCCGCCCATTTCGCCACAACGTCCAGCCTTGGTTCAGCGACACCCAGATGCGCCCGCGGTCACCGATAATCTCGACCTGCTGTTGGTACCAAATCACCGATTCGCCCGGTACTGGCGGCGCAGATGGCCCCGCATTCAACCATAAGCGTTTGTCTCCGTAGCCAATCACCGCACTCGTATCTGCCGGTACGGCATTCGCGCCGAAGAATTCTTGGCCCACGCACTGTGCCAGCACCCACTCTGGATTGCCCCAGCCGCACAATTCGGCGGCATGCATCGCCAAATCCAACACATGTGGGCCCTGCTCGAGCAGATTGACTCCGGTACTGACCCGGATGGCCCGCACTGTCCCCAAAGCCTCTTGACGGAGCAACTTCCACACCGCTTGCCAATGCGTCATCCAGCGATATTGGGTGTTGACCGCAATCAACCGATCCGCACCCAAGCGTACGAGTGCGTCGCACTCGGTTGCCGACAACGCCATCGGCTTTTCGATGAGGATAGCCGGCGCACCGGCGCGCACTGCCGCTTCGACAATGCCGAGCCGAATGTGTGCCGGGGTAACAATGTCGACCAACGCAGGACGATGCGCACCGATAGCCTCAGCCATGTCGGTGTAGCGTGCTGCGATGCCGAACCGGTCCGCCGTCTCGTGCAGTTTTGTGGCATCCAAATCACAAATTGCCACAACATCCACCGCGCCACTGGC
>CAIPUQ010000410.1 GCA_903868295.1 uncultured Roseiflexaceae bacterium | reverse complement strand
CGCGCGCTTATTTGCCGTGCTCGAGACGCTGGACAACGGCAAGCCCATCCGCGAGAGCCGCGACATCGACATCCCGCTGGTCATCCGCCACTTCTATCACCACGCCGGTTGGGCCCAGATTGCCGACACGGAGTATGCGGGGTATGGGCCGGTGGGGGTGTGTGCGCAGATTATCCCCTGGAACTTCCCGTTGCTCATGCTGGCTTGGAAAATAGCCCCTGCGCTAGCCGCCGGCAATACCGTCGTGCTCAAACCGGCAGAATGGACGTCGCTGACCGCATTGTTGTTTGCCCAGATATGTGACGACATCGGCCTGCCGGCGGGCGTGGTCAACATTGTGACCGGCGACGGCGCGGTGGGGTCGACGCTGGCGCATCATCCAGATGTGAACAAAATCGCCTTCACCGGCTCGACCGCCGTGGGCCGGCGCCTGCGCGAAGGGTCTGCCGGGAGCGGCAAGGCGTTGTCGCTCGAGCTGGGGGGCAAATCGCCGTTTATTGTGTTTGGTGATGCAGACCTGGATGCGGCGGTCGAGGGCGTCGTCGATGCGGTCTGGTTCAATCAAGGGCAGGTCTGCTGTGCCGGCACTCGCTTGTTGCTGGACGAGCGGATTGCCCATGACTTCACCATGCGGCTGACGCGCCGGTTGCATACATTGCGCGTCGGGGACCCGCTCGACAAGACCATCGACATGGGGGCGATTATCGCCGAACGACAGCTCGAGCGGATCCGGCACTATGTCGAGCTGGGCGTCGCCGAGGGTGCCGTCTGTCATCAGCCGGCAATCACCACAGCAAGCGGTGGGTTCTTTTATCCGCCCACATTGCTGACCAACGTGCACCCGGCGTCGACGGTGGCGCAAGAAGAGATTTTTGGGCCGGTCATCGTGAGTATGACCTTTCGGACACCAGCCGAAGCAGTCAGCTTGGCCAATAATACCCGCTATGGCCTGGCGGGGAGCGTCTGGTCGCAGAATATCGACGTGGCGTTGGACATCGCCAAGCAGATCAAAGCAGGCGTCATCTGGGTCAACTGCACCAACCAATTCGACGCGGCGGCGGGATTTGGTGGCTACCGCGAGAGTGGCTACGGCCGCGAGGGTGGCCGCGAGGGCATGTACGAATACCTGAAACCAACGCCGGGTGTCATCCCTGCGCCGACGCCGTCGTTTGCGGTGCAGACGCGCGCTGCCGCCGATGGTCCAGCCATTGACCGCACCACCAAGCTGTATATCGGCGGCAAACAGGCGCGGCCCGACAGCGGGTATAGCCGGATGGTGCGCGCCGCCGACGGCAGCATCGTGGGCGAGGCGGGCGACGGCAACCGCAAAGACATCCGCAACGCGGTCGAAGGAGCACGGGCTGCCGCCAATAGTTGGGGGACGATGGCGGCCCACGGGCGGGCGCAGATTTTGTACTATATCGCCGAAAATCTGGGCCAGCGGGCCGACGACTTCGTCCAGCTCATCGCCCACGAGAGTGGGGTGAGCATCGAGGATGCCGCCGTTCAGGTCGAAGGGGCATTACAACAGTGGTTCAACGCGGCGGCTTGGTGCGACAAATACGACGGCGCGGTTCATCACACCCCCAATCGGGCGGTAGTCATGGCCATACCCGAACCCATCGGGGTGCTGGGAATGATTGCGCCCGACACGGCGACGTTTGTGAGCGCGACGGCCCTCTTGGCGCCGGCATTGGCCATGGGCAACACCGTGGTGCTGGTGCCCAGCGAGCGTATGCCGCTGGCAGTGCTCGAGCTGTTGACGGTGTTCGACACCAGCGACGTGCCGCCGGGCGTCATCAATGTGGTGAGTGGGTCGCGCACGGCG
>CAIPUQ010000409.1 GCA_903868295.1 uncultured Roseiflexaceae bacterium | reverse complement strand
CTGATGGGGTCATTGCCGGGATGCGCCCGGGCACGCTGGTTATCGACATGAGCACCATCAGTCCACAGGTAACCATCGAACTCGCGAGCAAAATCAGCGCACGCGGTGGATCACTGCTCGATGCACCGGTCAGCGGTGGGAGTGAAGGTGCTGCCAAGGGGACCTTGAGCATCATGGTGGGCGGAACGGCAACGGATTTTGAACGTGCGCTGCCGGTCTTTTCGGCGATGGGCAAAAACATTGTCCACGTCGGTGCACAAGGCGCCGGGCAGACGGTCAAACTGGTCAATCAGATTCTTGTGGTGGGCAATGCTCTCGCCATGAGTGAAGCGTTGTTGTTTGCACAAGCAGGCGGTGTCGACGTCGGCAAAGCACTCGCTGCCGTGAGTGGTGGGGCGGCAGGCAGTTGGATGTTGTCCAACCGTGGGCCACAAATCCTCAACCGCGATTGGCGGCCGGGGTTCACCATCGACTTACAACAAAAAGATTTGCGCTTGGTGCTCGAGGCAGCCGACGAGGTGGGTGTTCCTTTGCCCGGTACAGCACTTATCTTCCAACTCTATCGGACGCTCCAGCGCGCAGGGCTCGGCCATGAAGGCAATCATGCGCTCGTCAAAGCACTCGAACAACTCGCACGGATCGAAATCAACACCTCCGCTTCATAGATACCAGAGGAGTACCCGATGACCAATTCCATTGTCGACGCAGATCGCCAGTATATCTTGCAGACCTATGCCCGCCCGGATTTTGTGTTCGAACGCGGCGAGGGCTGTTACCTGTATGACACAACCGGGCAACGCTATCTCGACTGTGTGGCGGGAATCGCCGTCAATGCACTCGGCTACGGCGACCCCGATGTAACGGCAGCGATTGCCCAACATGCCGGCGGCCTGTTGCATTTGTCGAACCTGTATCACAACACATCGGCAGCCAATCTGGCCAAACAACTCGTCGATAGTTGCTGCGTCATTGACCGCGTGTTCTTCAGCAACAGCGGTGCCGAAGCGATGGAGGGTGCACTCAAGTTCTCACGCCGGTACGCACGCGATCGCCATGGAGAGGGCAAAACAACGATTGTCGCATTCGACGGGTCGTTCCACGGTCGTACGATGGGTGCCGTTGCCATTACCGCTCGCGAAAAATACCGTGCACCGTTTGCACCCGTCATGCCCGATGTACGCTTTGGTGAGTACAACAATATCGACCAGCTTGAATTGTTGATAACGAGCGATGTCTGTGCGGTCGTCATTGAACCAATCCAGGGCGAAGGCGGACTGCGTGTCGCTGATACCGCATACTTGATGAAAATTCGGGCTCTCTGCGATCAACACGATGCATTACTTATCTACGATGAGATTCAAAGTGGCATTGGCCGCACCGGTAAACTCTGGGCTCACCCGTGTGAAGCCAAACCTGACATCATGACGATTGCCAAACCCCTCGGCGGCGGATTGCCCATCGGTGCCATCATGATGCGCCAAAAGGTCGCCGACACGATACACGCAGGTGACCATGGATCGACGTTCGCGGGCGGACCGTTTGTCACTGCAGTTGCACAGGTCGTCTTTGCCAAAATCAATACGCCTGAGTTCTTGAACCATGTCCAAGACGTGAGTGATTACCTCGACGAATCGCTCCAGGATTTGATGGCGCGACATACCGAGGTACTCGAGTTGCGTGGCAAGGGGCTGATGCGTGGTATCCGGATGTCGATCCCGGTCAGCACGGTGCGCGAAGTCGCCCACGACCATCATCTGTTGGTTGCAACTGCGGGCGACGATGTCATCCGTTTGGTGCCGCCGCTGGTCATGCAACGCCACCATGTCGATGAGTTCATCGGGTTGTTCGACGCGACCCTTGCCGACATGAAAAAACGGTAACAACAAACGAACATCCCCCCTGACCTGTGGTCAGGGGGGATGTTTTTGTCCCGTATCAGGAGGCGTAGCCCAATTGTGCGAGGACCGCACGGGCTGTTGCTGCCTCGTCCCAGGCAATCGATCCGTGTGCCTGGATGATACTCCCCTCGTGCCCTTTGCCGAGGAGCAAGACCATGTCGGTCGGTTCTGCCGCGTGCAACGCTGCAGCAATTGCCATAGCTCGGTCAGGAATACAGAACAAATCTACCCCATCGCGTTTGCCGTATTGGCGGGCACCAGCGGCGATTTCTTCGATGATGGCATCACGGTCTTCGCCGCGCGGGTCTTCGTCGGTTACATACAGGGTATCGCAGTATTGTGCGGCTATCGCCCCTTGTGCAGGACGCTTTTCGCGGTCGCGCTCGCCGGCCGACCCGAACACCACGATGAGTTTGCCCGCCGTAATGGGGCGCACCAGGCCCATCACCTTTTCGAATGCTGCGGGGGTGTGTGCGTAGTCGACCAACACGGTGAACGGCTGCCCAACATCGACCCGTTGCATGCGGCCGCGGACGCCATCGACCTGGCACAGCACCGCTAATGCATCATCAAGCGGAATGCCTTCGCTACACGCGACCGTGACTGCTGCGAGTGTGTTCCACACATTAAAATCACCGGTCAATTTGAGGTGTACTTGTCGGTGCCCCCAGTGCGACGACAACACGAACGACAATCCGGCAGCGCTACTGCGAATATCACTGGCACGCACATCGGCAGGGTTGATGACCCCATACGTCAACCGTTCGGCACGGAGCGGTGCAGCAGCAAGGAACTCCCGATGATGCGGGTCGTCACTATTGACGATTGCGACTTTTCGTTGCTTGTGCGGTGCCGTTTGGGATTCGCCGAGCATGGCAAACAGCTCCATTTTGTCGCGCCGATACTGGGCTACATCACCGTGAAAGTCGAGATGCTCGCTGGTGACGTTGGTCAACACTGCCGTGTCGAACGCACATTCGGCCAGCCGTTGCCAGCGTTTTGATAGCGCATGCGAGGTTGATTCGAGAACAGCGTGTGTGCAGCCCGCTTGCACCATGTCACGGACAATCTGCTGAATTTCGGGCGCTTCGGGGGTACTTTGGCGGGTACTATTGGCCCATATCCGTGGGCCTACTTTGAAGTCAGCAGTGCCCACCAATCCCGACCGTCGTCCCGCCACATCGAGTGCGAGTGCGGTCAAATACGTGGTGGTGGTTTTGCCGTCCGTGCCAGTAATCCCTACCACCCGCAACGAACGTGCCGGGTACCCGGCTAGTGCGGCCGCCACAAAACCGAGTGCGGGGCGTGCATTGTCGACCCGCACTGCGGGTACTGTCAGCGTTGTGTCGAAGGCAGGGTCTTCGTAGATGACCGCAACGGCACCACGCTGTAATGCATCGCCAATGTGTGCATGACCATCCGTGTGGAACCCACGGTAGGCGACGAACACATCGCCTGTACGTACCTGACGCGAATCGTATGCGATGCCCGTGACATCGATTGATGCGTCCGTCGGACGAAAGCGGACTGCGGTTATCTGCGCGGTTATCTGCACGAAATCTGGCATTTAGGACTCCCGTGGAAACAATAGTTGTAAAGGTGGGATAACGGTCTGAGCAACCAGTGACGCACCGGTACTATTGAGATGGACGCCATCGACCAGTAATCGAAATCCCCGTTGGGCAGAAATCTGGTCGTAGGTCATCCCACGTTTGATACGCCAGGCGTCATACGGCACCATCCACAAATGGTACTCAGGACCGACCCGAGGGTCTGCACGCATCGCCTGCACAAATACCTGGCGGACGTCGATGATCGGCAACGAATGGCGCGTCGCGAGCTGTTTGATGACGCGCACATAGCCATCGAGGATGAACTGCCCAGCAGTGTCAGGGACCTCGCCGAGTGTCGTCGGTGTGCAGAGAATAGTGAGAATGCCTGCGCGCAAGAGACGCTGAATGATGCCGTCGTAGAGCGTCTCGAACGCCGGGATGTCAATGGGTATGGGGACTTTCTTCAGTCGCCGATAGTACACACGACTGAGCAGTTCGCCGTAGGCTGTCCCAAAGTCATTGAGCCCTACCATGATGAGCACCGCAGTCGGGTTGTGCGCAATGACGGCGCTATCGAGCCGTTGAAATAAATTATACGTTGTGTCGCCATCGACACCGCCATTGATAACCTCGAGATGGGGCAGTTGTGTCGCAATATGGCGTACATACGCGTCACCGATCGTACCCTGGGTAATGCTATCGCCAAAACAGACGAGTTTCTTCATTGCAACCTCATGTGCATCCTCTGCACATTATACAAACCACGATGACAAAAAAACCACACCACCGCTGGTGGTGTGGTTACTGCCAGGTAGGTTATTTGGTGGGGATAGGACCTGACAATGCCGTTAAGAACAACCCCTCGATGATGTCGAGTGACCGTCGATCGGCAGAATCGATGTTGCTCAAGGTCCGTGCTGCTTCGAAATACCAGCGTACCATTGCGTGCATGTTTTGGCGGACGACGCCGTATCGTGGGAGCAATTGCAGGGTCCATATGCACTCGCGTTCGATGACCTCGACCGCACGGAGGCGCAACGCGACTTGTACGATGCGATGCATCCGACGAGGAGATTCGGTGTATGCATTCAGACGCATTTCGTCATTTTCAGGATTTTGGGGGTCGACACAGATCGTCTTGTACGACGCTCTGAGCTGCTCCGTCACAAGCTTGCAGATTTGTTCGCCGCGTTCATCGAGCTCGGCAGCGACACGATTGCCACTGCTATTGAGCCAACCTTCTAAAGCACGCATGAACCCTCCTGGTAGTCGATTGACTACAATCCGAGTCGTGTCCGACTCGCAGTCCCTTCGCGCGAATGCATCCCATTGGCATGAACACCAGACAGACCAAACTCTTCGCTGAGTTGCTGCGCAGACTGTATCGCAGCCCGGAAGTCGTCACCCATATACGTACCCGGCATGCGCAAGCACAACTCGGGATTCTGCACAAATGCACGCCCTGCATACCCGAAATGCACGCCATGGTGGTGCAAACCGGTGATCATTTGGCCGACCTGTTGGATGGATGCGACGTTTTCGACCATACTAGCCGACAATACCACGACTGCGGGCGACATACGCACCAAGAAATCGGCGAGACCAGTCATCCCGAGATTTGGTCCCATGAAGACGACTTCCCACCCCTCTTGCTCCATCATCAACGCATACACGAGTGGTCCGATGTCATGCTGCTCACCATGCGTTGCCGCAATCAACATCCGTGGTCCATGTGCGTACGGCGCATGGATTTGTAAGAGACTGGTGAGTCGTTGCCGAATAATCTGCACAGCAACTTGCTCTACTGCCATACAGCCGGAACCGTCGACCCAGCGCTTGGAGAAATCGTACATGATCGGCAAAATGACGTCATACACCAACGACTCTACGGGGAACAACGAGATAGCGGTGCTGAGCAGTACATTTGCTTGGCGCAGGTTGGAGTTGACGAGTGCGTCGAACAACTGTGTGCGCAAATCGGGCCAGCCGGCATCGGCAATGGTTGTCCGATGTGGTTTGGCGTCAATGAGAACCTCGGCACGCGGTGCTTCTTCGGGCTCTTCTTGGAGCATCACAACGGCTTGACTTATCGAAATGCCATCTTCGGTCGCAAGCTTGAGCCACTTGATGATTTCGATGTCGCGTTGCGAGTAGAGCCGATGCCCGTGATCGGTTCGCTTGGGCTGTGGCACCCCGTAGCGTTGCTCCCAGGCACGCAGCGTCGATACATTCACTTGGGTCTGTTGTACAACGGCTTTGATGTTGTAGCGTGGTGTGTCTGAGAATGCGAGTAAATGTCGTATTTTGTCGATCATCATTGACCCCGTTCACCAAGGTGTCTGTCCGTGCGGCACCATACGTTCTGCCGAGTGTTTGTGTGGTGTTTGTCTATGACCATCCTAATGTATGTGTCAAGCCAAATGTGAGCCGCCTGGTCAGACACGAGCGAGTCTCCGTATTCCGAGACTTTTGCAATAGTTTGCACGGAGCTTGCACAACCAAAAAGGGTGGATTACCACCTAGTTGTATAGCGTTTATGCGCAATTAGGCGGTAGATTCAATCCTCAAACTCCCTTCATGAGATTACGATGAGAAAAATGAGAAGAAACGGTGTTTCCCGTACATAGATGCATCAACCCGACCCAAAGCGTGTGTTGTGTAGTATCGAATGCGTACTATTTTGTAGTACAGAGACGATACTCGAAACCCTATCCAATGCGAAAAACACCACTTCGGCTGGTCGATAGATGGTGGTTTGTGTCGATCGAGCAAAAATAAGAAGTTGATACTACAGATTGGTCCAAAAAGGAGCAATGTACATCATTTGCATAGCGAAAAATGATGATATATGTAGAAAATTGTGGTTGACTGGGGTAAAGCTGCGAACATATAATCATGCAAGTCCAGCAAATAACTCTTGACATCACGAAAACACGAAGATTCGGGAGTGCAGGACAACGCACGCGGGCACACCGCTACGAGCAACGTAAGGAAGGGGGGTGACAACAATGGCAAATCAAAACGATTTGGTTCCATCACAATGGAAGTCACTGTTCACCAACGAAGAGTGGATGGTACACGGCATCGTCGTCAAGTCCATGTACGGTTTCTTGGCAATCGCAGTGGTTGCACACATTTTGGTGTGGGCATGGAAGCCCTGGTTCTCCTAGTCTAAATAACAGCCAGAGGCGTTATGAGATAGCTCATACCCACTGTGCAGAAACGAGGGAAGTATATGTCAAACCGACCTATTGAATTCCGATCCGCTGTTGTCGTGGTTACCCTTTTGGGTGTTGTGATGGCTCTGTTGAACCACTTCGTGGTGCTGAGCTCAGCCAACTACAGCTCGGTCTTCGGCGCACTCGGTAAGTAATCCGACTGTTTTTCCTCTTGAGGAAAAACCGCGCGGGTCGAGCACACCCGTTCGACCCGCGCATTTTGTTAGTTTCAATTTTGGAATAGCCCGTGGTGAGGACGCAGGCATCTCAGTTCGCGATCCACCACATGCTTGAAAGTGAGTGTCTGCGATGTCTGATGCGCCACAAACGCCACTGTTGCAACCCGATGGTGAGTATCGCGCTTCAATGGCTGCAGCGAGCACGACAGGCGCAGGCCCACGCGCCGCCGTGTATACGTTCGAAGAAATGGAAGCGCGCTACAAGCGCCAAGGTGGAACACTCGCCGAGAAGATCTTTGGGCATGACCCACTAGACTTCTGGGTGGGGCCATTTTATGTAGGGCTCTTTGGTGGTACCGCAATCTTGGGTATCATCTTGGGCGTGCTTGGATACTTCTACCAGGTCTTTTTCTTGGAGTCGAGCTTCAATCCATTGGCAACTGCCCTCGAACCACCACCGATTAGTGCTGGTTTGGCCATCGTGCAATGGGGCCAACCCGGATTTGCCTGGCAATGGACTGTTGCCTGGTCGACAATTGCATTTGTGAGCTGGATGCTCCGCCAAGTCGACATCAGCCGCAAGCTGCACATGAGCTACGAGATTCCGATTGCATTCGGTGCAGTGGTTTCGTCGTGGGTGACATTGCAGATTTTGCGTCCGATTGCTATGGGTGGCTGGGGTCACGGCTTCCCATTGGGGATCACCCATCACCTCGACTGGTTGGCAAACATCGGCTACCAGTATTTCAACTTCTTCTATAATCCGTTCCACGCGATTGGTGTTACGTTGTTGTTCGGCTCGACGCTGTTCCTGCACATGCATGGATCGGCAATTTTGAGCGCTGCACGGCGTCCCGTCACCGAAAAGAATGTTGACATTTACTGGCGCAACATTGTTGGGTACTCCATCGGCGAAATTGGTATCCACCGCCTTGCCTACTGGGCAGGTGCTGCATCGGTTCTTTTTGCCAACGTGTGTATCTTTATCTCAGGTCCGTTGGTAAAAGACTGGAATGCCTTCTGGTCGTTCTGGGATCGCATGCCAATCTGGAGCGGTACTGGTGCAGGCATTGTCCTGATTGGTGCCGGTCTGGTGTTTTCGAAGCGTACCGACAAAAACCAACCACCTATTGACCTCGACAAAGAATCGACGGGTCGTGGATTGGAAGGGAATCTCGGCGACGCAACCGAAGTACCGTTGATGAAGCGCATCTTTGGAATGGGCCAAGTTCTTCCGATTTATCTGGGCACGTGGGGCCTGATTGCTACTGTCGCCATGTTTGCATGCTTCATGATTATTCTGACCAGCATGCTCCATGAAGTCGGCAATGCACCCATTAACTTCCTGCGTGAACTGTGGAACCTTGCGGTGATGCCACCTGCAGCCAAATACGGGATGTCATGGAATGTTCCGTGGTATGACGGCGGTGATTATCTGGCAGCCACGCTGTTCCTCTCCTTGTCGGTCATTGCATGGGCTGCACGCTTGTGGGAACGTGCCGGCAAAACGGGGCTTGCTCCGCATCTGGCAGTCGGGTTTTGGGGAGCACTGTTCCTCTTCTTCTCGATCTACGTGTTCCGCCCCATGTTGCGCGGTTTCTGGGCTGATGCACCGGGGCATGGCTTCCGGGCTGTGCTGGACTGGACCAACTACGTCAACATCCAAGTGGGTAACATTTACTACGATCCCTTCCACATGATTTCGATCTTCTTCTTGCTGGGCTCGACCCTCGTGCTGGCCATCCATGGTTCGACCATCTTGGCAGTTGCGAAGTGGGGCGGCGAGCGTGAACTCGACGAAATGCTGGTAGAAGGATCGGGAACACACCGTGCGCAGCTCTTCTGGCGGTGGACGATGGGTTTCAACGCAAACTCGTACAACATTCACTTGTGGGCTTGGTGGTTCGCGATGCTGTGTGGCATTACCGGTGGTATTGGTATCTTGTTGAGCGGTACGCTCGTGGATAACTGGTTCCTCTGGGCACAAGATGCACAGATTGTGGCGCCAATGTCTACCGTTGATTGGTCGCAGTACGTCTTCGAACAATAACGGAATGGGCGCGCTCGTTCCGCGAGCGCGCCATGCAACCGCAGAAGATCCTGCAAGAGAGGAACGCATATGTCTCAGAATGGAAGCGCATTCCCTCCATTGAGCGAAGATAACAAGTTCAATCTGGTCGCGGGTATTGTTGCCGCAGTGACCATGGTTGCGAGTGTCATCGCCTTCTGGTGGATCTGGTGGCTGGTACAACCTGCAGCTGCTGCGCCGATCCCATCGTCGCCGGTGTACGCAAACTACGACCCTGCACACAAAAACTTGAAGCCGGAGTCGTTGGCTGCAATGCAAGCCTACACCGAAGCAAACGAACAACCACAGAACGTCAAAGTCCTCAAAGGATGGACGACGGCCCAGATTTCGGCATACATGGTGGCACAAGTCTCTGGTGGGTTGAAGGTCGACTGTAGCTACTGCCATAATGTGGCAAACTTTGCAGACGATTCGAACCCCAAGAAAGCCACTGCACGTGCCATGATGCTGATGAGCGGCGATTTGAACCGCCAATACATCAACAAACTGCCGTACATCCTCGAAGGGCAAAAGATCGGCTTCGAAATCACCTGTGCGACCTGTCACAACGGTCAACCACAGTTGACGGCAGGAACGTACCCACGGAAGATTCAGAACTCGTTGCCAAACGACTTCCGCTTGCCGTTGGAACGAGACTACCCGGGCGGTTTGGTGATCACTGGTGACAAGACGAAGTCATTGGACGATGCAGAGGTCAACCAAAACGTCATGTACCACATGAACGTCAGCCTTGGACAGGGCTGTACCTTCTGTCACAACGCACGCTACTTCCCCGCAACGGGTGTAGCAGAGGGCGGTCGCGACCAGAAGCAACATGCAATTTGGATGTTGCAGATGGCGAAGCACCTGAAGGAAAACTACGGCTCTATCATGGCGAACAAGGACCCATCCTGTTGGATGTGTCACCAAGGTGCAGTGATCCCGCCGGGCGCAGCGAAACCAGGGCAAATCCCTGACGTACTGAACCGCTCATCGCGACCACCGACACCGTAATCCCCTCCGACAGTCGCCGTCTGCATGCCAGACGGCGACTGCTTCAGAACGCCCGATGCGGTTGCATCACCTACCAACGAGGAGCCCCCAATGGCAGCCGAACCCAGCATGCACCTTCCTCCCACGGTCATCGCACATACCGGCGTCAAAGAGATTCTGGCGAAGTCGATCGCTCTGATGAAGCCCGTGACGTGGTTCCCGCCTGCAATTGCGTTTGTTTGTGGCGCAATTGCATCGGGGACAACCACCTTTGGCTTTGTCGACATTGCACGGATTGCGCTGGGGAGCTTCTTGGCTGGTCCCATTTTGTGCGGGTTGTCGCAGGTCATCAACGAGTATTGCGACCGTGAAGTCGATGCAATCAACGAACCCAACCGGCCGATTCCGTCAGGATTAGTCTCATTTCGGCAGGTGTTCATCACCATTGCAGTCTTGACTGTTATCAGCATCGGTTTGTCGTTTGTGTTTGGATTGCCGGTCGTGTATTTAACCTTGATTGGCATTTTTTTGGCGATTGCCTATAGTGCCGAACCGCTCCGCGCCAAACGGCTCGGGTGGATAGGCAACGGGTTGGTGTCGGTGTCATACGAAGGACTGCCGTGG
>CAIPUQ010000408.1 GCA_903868295.1 uncultured Roseiflexaceae bacterium | reverse complement strand
TTGAGCGTGCCGGCCAGCAATCCCAGCGCATCCTGTTGCCCCATGCGCATCACGGCCTCGGGCATCGTCGCACCGCCAAAAACGATTTTGTACTCGTCGCCCTCGTTCATCACCATGCGCAGCGTGCCCCGCAACGCCTTAAAGCCGCTCATCTTGCCGTTGGCGATGGGCCGCAACAAAAACGTCACGCCATTTGCTTCGACAAATTGCTCCAAGCGGGTTTTGGTTGTCTCGAAGAGAAAATCGACGGTATCGCTGGGTACATCGCGTATGGTCACCTGTGCGCCGTTGGCGTCGAACTGCCAACGTTCGTTGGTGTCCGAGGTGGCAATGCCGATGCTGAACTGGACCGTGGCCTGCTGCGGTACCGGCAACCCTGCCAGCGCGGTCTGGTATGCGGCTATGAGTGGTGCGAGGAATTCGCGGGTTGTCATGTTCAATACGTCCTGACCGTAGAGTAGAGGCCATCGGCTGTTCCGATATGCATTCTATAATAGTAGTACCATTTTTGCCCGGCTGTAGATAAGAAATCGTTAACAATGACGACTCCCTTGATAGTCCTCCTCAGTGCGTTCCTCATCGCGATTGGTGCCACGCCACTCGCCCGCTACCTCGCACTCCGCACCGGCACGGTCGATGCACCGGCACAGCGCAAAATCCACAGTGCACCCATGCCGCTCCTCGGTGGCCTGGCCATCTATGCCGGTTGTGTGGGCGCGTTGCTGGTCTTTGGCGATCGCTTCTACATCCGCGAGCTAATTGCCATCGTCGCCGCTGCCACATTGGTGTCGGCCTGCGGGCTAGTCGACGATCGCTGGACGTTACACGCCTACCCCAAACTCATTGGTCAAGCCTGCGCAGCGGCGATTCTGATCTATGCCGGCGTCCAGATCCAGTTGTTTGAGACCCCGTGGTACAACTGGGCACTGACCATGCTGTGGATTGTCGGGGTCACCAACGCACTCAATCTGCTGGATAACATGGATGGACTCTCGAGCGGAGTGGCTGCGGTGTGCGGCATCTTCTTCTTGCTCTTGGCTGCCCAGAGCGGGCAGATTTTGGTGAGCGCCTTGGCGGCGGGGTTGATCGGGGCCTGTCTGGGCTTCTTGCGCTACAACTTCAATCCCGCGTCGATTTTTATGGGCGACACGGGGTCGTTGTTTATTGGCTTGATTTTGGCAGTGTTGGGCATCAAGCTACGCTTCCCCAGTAACATCACGGCGATTACCTGGATGATCCCACTGGCCGTGCTGGCCTTGCCGTTGTTCGACACGACGCTGGTCTTTGTGTCGCGCTTGCGCCGCGGCCGCAATCCACTGACGACGCCCGGCAAAGACCACGTATCGCATCGGCTGGTGGCCGGCGGCATGACCCGCCGCGAGGCGGTGTTGACCTGCTTTCTGTTGGCCGGCCTGGGTGGCGTCTTTGCCAGCTACATCGCCAGTTCGACCACCATCGATGCCTATGTCGCCGGGGCAGGGTTGCTGGGGTTGTTTGTGGCGGGGATTGTGTATTTCGAGGTGAAGGGTGGCGCGTGATAACCGCTAATTCCTAATTCCCAATTCCTAATTCATAATTCACATTTCCCTCTATACTAGACCATCATCTCATTGCAGGAACAGTCATGGCACAGATACATCCTCCCAAGGCAATCGAGGCGATGCGCAAAGCAGGCAAGCTGGTCGCCAAGTGCTTCGCGGCGTTGACGCCCATGGTTAAACCAGGGGTCAGCACACTCGAGCTCGACAAAGCCGCCGAGGCGTTCATCATCAAAAACGGTGCATTGCCGGCCTATAAGGGCTACAACGGCTTCCCCAACACCATCTGCGTGGCCGTCAACAGCGTCATCTGTCACGGCATCCCCAACGCCGCTGGGCTCAAAGAGGGCGACATCATTGGGCTGGACATCGGCGTCATCGTCGACGGTTGGTACGGCGATGCCTGTATCACGTTGCCGGTAGGCACCATCAGCGAGTCCACTCAGCGTCTCCTTGATGTCACTGCCGAATGTCTGCGCTTGGGCATCGCCGCAGCCACACCAGGC
>CAIPUQ010000407.1 GCA_903868295.1 uncultured Roseiflexaceae bacterium | reverse complement strand
TGCAGTGGCTGGTCGCGCAACCACGCAATCAACCCGCTCCAATACTGGGTCCCGTACAAAATAATCGGGAAGTTCCGTACTTTGCCCGTCTGCACCAGTGTCACGGCTTCGAACAGCTCCTCGAGCGTGCCGAATCCTCCGGGGAAGAAGACAAACGCCGTTGCGTACTTGACCAGCAATGTTTTGCGCACAAAGAAATAGCGGAACTCCAACGTCCGTGTCGTATATGGATTGACGTGTTGTTCGAACGGCAACTCGATGTTGAGTCCTACCGATTCGACGCCGGCCAATTTGCCGCCTTGGTTGCCCGCCTCCATCACACCCGGTCCGCCACCGGTCAAAATGGCATAGCCGGCCTCACCCAGCAGGCGGGCGGTGTCGACCGTCGCAGCATAGATTTCGTGGTCTGCAGTGATGCGTGCCGACCCAAAGATGGTCACTGCGTGACCAAGGTCAGCGAGCTCATCGAACCCCGCCACGAATTCGCTCATGATGCGCAAGACGCGCCAGGTGTCGGTCCGATGGAAGGGCTGCGCCTGATTGGGCGGCAACAATAATTGTTCGTCTGCAGTCTGTTGGTGTGGTGACATGGGGTGCTCCTATGCGGGGTAACGCGCCAACGCGGCGCACATCTGCCGAATACCCGCGATCAAGACGTCGTGCGCAACCAGGCACGAAATCGCCAAATAACGACCGCGAGTCTCTCCAAAAAAATACCCGGGATAGACCAGAACGCCGTTTTCGAGCAAATAGAGGACCACTGTTTCTTCATCGGCGTCGATCAGACATTCCATAAACACATAATACCCTGCATCGGGTGCACGCACCCGCAGCTGTGCACAAGCCCGCAGCAACTCCAGCGCGGCATCGAGATTGGCCCGTATCGACGCCCGTTGCTGTGCCACAAACGGCCCACCCTCGGCCATCAACGTCGGCAGCATTGTCTGAATCAACCCACTCGCGCCCAGCAACGTGTCGTTCATCACCGCCAGCCGCTCACCGTAGCGCTCGCGGGCGACCTGCGTGAGCGCAATCCAGCCGAGCTTCATGTCGGGCAATGCATACATTTTGGACAACCCGTTGAGCGTAAAGATGGGCAGGTTGGGCATCAGCGCGGCCAGTGGTGGAACGCTGTCGATGGCATACGGGAACTCGGAAAACACCTCGTCACAAATCACCGGCACGTCCATCCACTGCAGCACCGGCAGGGCACTGCGCACCACCGCGCCGGTTGGGTTGTGGGGCGACACCACCAGCACCGCCCGGGTACGTTCATCGCTCAGACGCCCCAGTTGCCACGGATCGATGCGCCAGCCGCGTGCTTCGTCGAGCGGGTAGGTACGCAGCTCGAGTTGGAACAGCGCTGCCAAGTACTCGAACAACGGGTACGACACTGCCGGCGCCAGGATGTTGTCGCCTGCGTTGGCCAGCAAGCCAAACAGCAACACATAGGCCTCGCTGGTACTGGCAGTCAGAAAAATATCCTGCGTGGGATCGCACCGCAACGCGGGTTGCCGCTGCGCATAATACGCCGCCACCGCCTGCCGCGCCGGCAACAACCCACGCGCATCTGGCGCATAGCGGCGCGTCTGCCAATACGGGGCAGCGGCCCGCGCCAGAATGTCAGCGGGGAAGTGTTGGCCCTGTGTCGTGGGATTTGCGCTGGTGAGGTCGATATAGCCGCTCAGACGCGCACGGAGTGCCTCGATGCGGTTGACACTGATGTCTGCGTCGCCCAAAAATCCCGTCATCACTGTCCTCTTTTCTCACGTCACGCTATTATCTGCCCAATTGCGCACCGCATGTGGCGCATTGAGGTGCGCATCAGCATGCGTTCAGGTTGCCGTACGTTGACGCTGATAAGCTGAAAGTGCTACAATACCTGCACTTTTATGGTTGACATCCCCCAGCACACTGAAATAACAGGATAGAGTTGTTGCATGGATCAAGATACACGCCCGCGTGAGCCACGCCGTGCTACTCCCGATCGCACTCCGGCAGATACGAGCCAATCGGCACCGCTGCGCATCCGCAAGCGCGATCAAAAAGCACGCAACCCGCGCTCGTCGGCCCTCGCTTACCTCGACAAACTCCTCAACAACTTCACCCCGACATCGCAGACCGCACCCATCCCGGTGACGGGTCCGCTGTTCGATCGTTGTCTTACGCTGGTCCAAGCGCTGGGCGACCCCGACAACCCAGGCCACATCCAAGCCGCCGAAGAGCTGGTCACCTTGGGCTCCAACGCCCTGCCAGCCCTCGTCACGGCGCTCCATCCCGATAATCCATGGTTGATGTCGTACCGCGCCGCCGAGGTCCTCGGCGAAATCGGCGATCGCCAAGCGACCCAACCCCTCATCGACGCACTCAATCACCCCAACAGCAACGTCCGCTGGAGCGTGGTGCGCTCACTGTCGGTTGTCGGCAATACCCGCGCCCTGCTTGCACTCCGCCGGATTGCCCGCGACGACCGCTCCAAAACCACCTGGGGCGAGTCTATCGCCGGAGTCGCGCAGAGCGCCATCGACCAGATGCAGACCGTCAACATCACGGTCAAAGTCGTCGAACTGCTCAAAACAGCCGTGTCGACCATCATCCTGTTGCTCGCTTTGGTCCTCGCCTACAACGTCTTTGACCGCGTCCGTGGTGAGATCAGCAACGTCGGCGTCGACACCGCACCGGTCCCGACCGTCAGCCAAGACGAGGCAGTTGCACCGCCCACCGACAACACCGAACCGACCGCCACCGTGATTGCAACCCAGAGCGCTCTGGGCGATATCCCCGGTATCATCATCAACCCCGGCAATGTCCGCAGTCAACCTGCCATACAAGCCAATAATGTGGTCGGGCAAGTCGTCATCGACGACGAAATCTTCTATCTCGCGACAACACCGGACCGCTCGTGGTTCAAAATCAAACTCGGTTCCAAGCGCTCAGCGACATCTTCCATCGGCTCGCCGGACGGCAGTGGCTGGATCAACATGGCACTGGTCGTTGCACCAGCGGTCGAGTTGCCCATCGAAGACATGCAGATCCCGACCCGCGTACCCGCCAAAACCGCTACCCCGGAGCCAGAGCTCACGCCAACCCTCGACCCTGCTGCCCCTGCCGAAGGCACGCCAGAGGCAACTGCCGAAGGCGGCGTGGTCGCGACCGAGATTCCACCGCTCCCACCCGAAGAGTCTCCAACGCCCACCCCATAATCGTTCTTACGTGAGGTGCCTGCGGTGTTTCGCTTTTTTCGTGCACTCTTTCTGATTACTGCGCTACTCGCAGTCATCGCTGCAGCGGTGTTTATGCTCCTGTCGGGCGAAATCCGCCGTCCCGGCGGCAGCGACGACACCCCCATCGAGTTCATCGTCGAGACCGGCGAAAACACCAACGCCATCGCGGCGCGCTTGGCCGAGCTCAAACTGGTCCGCCAACCGTTGCTCTTTGTGGCACTCGCGCGGTTGCAGAACCTCGACGACAAACTCCAGGCCGGCAACTTCGTGTTGCGCCAAAACATGACCATGAACGAAATCATGATTGCCCTGCAACAAGCCCGCGTCAAAGAAGTCCAAATCACCATCATCGAAGGCATGCGTCTCGAACAAATCGCCGCGGTGGTAGGCAATGCGGGGTTCCTCAATATTACCGAGCCCATGGCACTGACGGCGTTCCAGTCCGGTGCGCGCTTCAAAGCAGGTCACATTTATCTCGATTCGCTCCCTGCCGACGCGACGCTCGAGGGCTATTTGTTCCCCGACACCTATCGCCTCAACGAGACCGACACCATCACCGACGTCGTCGATTTGCTCATCGGCCACTTCGAAGAACAATACGCTACCCTCGAACGCGAAGTCCAAGTCCCCGATGTGACGGTCCATAACATCGTCACCATGGCCTCGATTATCCAACGTGAGGCAGCCCGCGACGACGAAATGGCGCTCATCTCCGCCGTTTTTTGGAACCGCCTCAAGCCCGAAAACGCCGGCGAAACCGGCGGTGGCAAGCTCCAATCCGACCCAACGGTGCAATATATCCTCGGTCAACCCGGTGATTGGTGGCCCAAGCTCGACAATTTGACCATCGACGAAATCAACGGCGCCCCCGGCTTGTACAACACCCGCGTCCAAATCGGTCTGCCGCCCGGCCCCATCAGCGCACCCGGATTGACCGCCCTGCGGGCAGCCGCTCGTCCCGATGCCACCGCCAACTATATGTACTTCGTCGCCAAGTGCGGTGCACCCGGCCAACACAATTTTGCTGCCTCGTACGACGAGTTCCTCGTCTTCGAACAACAATACCTTTCCTGCGCCCAATAACACCAGAGTACGGAGCCCCCCATGTCGTCCAATCAGACGCGGATCGCCGGTGTCATCGGTGACCCCGTGGCGCACAGCAAGTCTCCTGCAATGCACAACGCTGCATTCGCCCACTTCGGGCTCGATGCACACTACGAGCGCTGGCACACTCCACTCGCAGATCTCCCCGCGCGCATCGAATCACTGCGTGCACCACACATGTATGGTGCCAACGTCACCCTGCCGCACAAGCTCGCCATCATGCCCCTCGTCGACGAAGTCGACGCCATCGCCGAACTCATCGGCGCAGCCAACACCATCATTCGCCTCCCCGATGGGCGATTGCGTGCCACCAATACCGATGCACCAGCCTTCCTCGACGAGGTGACCCACGTCTGTGGCCTCAACCCCGACGGCTTGTCTGTCGTCATCCTCGGTGCGAGTGGTGCAGCCCGAGCGGCTGCGTTCGCCCTCGCCCATGCCGGTGCTGCCCGTATCACCATCATCAACCGCACCATCGAAAAAGCCGAAGAGCTCCTCGGAGACGTCCTCGCCTCGCTCGACTACGATCCGATCCTCACCTACGCCGCGCCCGACGAGCCAGATCTGGCCGAGGTTATCGGTGACGCCACCCTCATCGTCAATGCCACTACCCTCGGCTGGCACGGCGACGAAACGCCGCTCGACGCTGCGTTCATCCTCCCCAGCATGACCGTCTACGACATGGTCTACCGCCCCACCAAGCTCCTCGCCGATGCCCGCAGCCGCGGTGCACAGGCCCACGATGGCCTCGGCATGCTTGCCCGCCAAGCCATCATAGCGTTCGAACACTGGACCGGGCGTACCCCGCCGCTCGATCTCATGCTGACCGCACTGCGCAACGCATAACACAGACACAAACGACGGCCGGGGCACTTGCCCCGGCCGTATATCGTTCTTCTATGGTCTCCGCGTCGGTCGCGGTCCCCCGCCGCCCTCTGGCCCACGCGTCGGTTGCGGTCCACCGCCACCCTCTGGCCCAGGCGTCGGTTGTGGTCCACCTGCGTCATTCGGCCCACGCGTCGGGCGCGGTCCCCCGTCACCCTCTGGCCCTCGTGTCGGTTGTGGTCCGCCTGCGTCATTCGGCCCCCGCGTCGGGCGCGGTCCCCCGCCTCCCTCTGGCCCACGTGTCGGTTGTGGTCCACCTGCGTCATTCGGCCCCCGCGTCGGGCGCGGTCCCCCGCCTCCCTCTGGCCCACGTGTCGGTTGTGGTCCACCTGCGTCATTCGGCCCCCGCGTCGGG
>CAIPUQ010000406.1 GCA_903868295.1 uncultured Roseiflexaceae bacterium | reverse complement strand
GTGCAGCACATCCATGCACTTTGTCTGTCGGGCGGGAGTGCATTTGGTCTGGCTGCAGCCGATGGTGTTATGCGCCACTTACGTGAGCAAGGCGTTGGATTTGATGTCGGTGTGGGTAAAGTGCCAATCGTCCCTGCTGCGGTCATCTTCGACTTGAGCTGCGGGGATGCACGTGCCCACGCCACTGCCGAGATGGGGTATCAGGCTGCTGCAGCCGCCAACAGTGAGCCAGTTGCCGAAGGCAACGTCGGTGCTGGAATGGGTGCAACTGTCGGTAAAATATTTGGCGCTGCGTCCTGGATGAAGGGCGGTATCGGCAGTATTGGGATTACCCTCCCCGGCAATATCACAGTGGCAGCCCTCGTTGTCAATAACGCCTTTGGAGATATCTACCAAGAGCAGACGGGGCGCATCATTGCAGGGGCACGTGATCAATCCGGCGGCTTCCTGAATACTGCTGGGTTTTTGCGCGGGGGCACTGAGATACCTACATTTGCAGGGAGCAATACGACCTTGGTAGTCGTTGCTACTGATGCAACCCTGACCAAAAGTGAATGTCGCAAAGTCGCCCAAATGGCCCAAGATGGCATGGCTCGCGCCATCAAACCGGTTCATACCCCGTTTGATGGCGATGTGATATTTGTTGTAGCCACAAATACCAAACCGGCTCCACCGATGATTCAAATCGGCAGTACCGCCGCTGATGTCGTAGCAGCAGCAATCGAACGGAGCGTGCAGTGTGCAACAGCGCTGCCAGGGATCCCGGCAGTCAACACCCCCGAGTGAACCGAGCTCCCGCTCGTCACTATAGTTGGTTCGCTGTAAGAAAGGGAAGTCAATGAAGATCAACGTACGTCAAATCGTGGTCGCAGGTGTCCTCGGTGCCATCGCCATTGTCTTGGGCGTTACCCAAATCGGATTCATCCCTGTCCCCAATCTGAGTGGGAGTGCAACAATCATGCACATCCCGGCTATCATCGGTGCTGTGCTTGAGGGACCCGTGGTCGGTATACTGGCCGGCGCTATTTTCGGTATTTTCAGCATGCTCAATGATACGTCGGGACTGTTCACCAATCCCGTGGTATCGGTGCTGCCACGGATACTCATCGGTCTGACGTCATGGTACGTCTACAAAGCGCTTGAAAAACGCAACAGTGATGTTGCAGCAGCCGCTGCAGGCGTTGTAGGGACGCTTACAAACACCGTTTTTGTCGTGGGAGCATTGATCGCCTTTGGATTACTTCCAGTGGAAGCAGTACCAACCATCATCCCGCAAGCGCTCGTCGAAGTCGTGATTGCAGCTATTGTGACTGTGTTGGTAGCCCGCGGGGTCAAGCTGGTACGTTCGGGGTCTACGACGGCCAGCGAAAGCAAAGATGGCACCTACTAGTCTGTCTCGCTATGCCGGCATGGAATCCTCCATGCCGGCAAAGGTTTCGCTATGATTACCGTTTCTCGAGTTTCGTTTGACTATAATGCCAACGGTTCCAATCCCATCCGTGCACTTACGGATGTTTCTTTGTCTATTCGGGCAGGCGAGTTGGTCGCGCTGCTCGGCCACAACGGAAGCGGCAAAAGTACGCTCGCTAAACTCATGGCAGCGGTCATGTTCCCCACCCAAGGGGAACTATCCGTTGGCGGGACACACGTCACCGAGAAGACTGCATTCGACATTCGTCGCAAGGTTGGACTGGTGTTCCAACGTCCCGATGACCAGTTGATTGCAAACAGGGTGATTGATGATATTGCATTTGGCCCCGAGAATTTAGGGCTCCCGCGGGAAGTGATTCAGCAACGTGTCGATTCGGCAATTGCCACGATGGAGCTCGAATCAATACGCACTGCACAAATAAGCAGTCTATCAGGCGGCGAGCGGCAACGAGTGGCCATCGCAGGGGTGCTCGCGATGGAGCCATCGTGCTTCATCCTCGACGAACCGACGACCATGATTGCTCCTGTGCTTGCACGTTCCCTTCTGCGCACTGCACATGCACTGCGTGACCGCTTGGGTGTGAGTATCATTCACATCACCCATTTCATGCACGAAGTGACTGATTTCGACCGCATTGTGGTGATGGATGGTGGGTCTGTCCTGATGGATGGCACACCCAAAGAGATTTTTGCACGGAGCGAAGAACTCGCCGCGGTAGGTCTTGATGTACCGTTAGTCACCAAAGTAGGACGCGTCTTGCGAAGCCGTGGCCTTCCTATCGCAGAGCCTATCCTCACTGCAGAAGAATTACGCACTGCAATTGTCCCGTTGTGTTCGACCGTCCCATCCATGCAGACAGCTGTGCTGCAATCACCCGATGTCCCCACAGTTCGGACAGATCCACCATTTATTGATGTCCAAAATGCATCGTTTTCCTATATGAAGGATACGCCGCTCGAAACAATAGGAATTCGAAATGTCTCGTGTTCCATCCATCGTGGACAGATTGTTGCAGTGTTGGGAGGGACGCAAGCAGGCAAAAGTACCCTTATCGAATGTCTCAATGGGCTCCGCACACTCCACAGCGGGCGGATTTTCGTTGATGGTACTGACATCCACTCCAAAGGGTATGACATCGGCGCTTTGCGTGACCGGATTGGTGTTGTTTTTCAACAGCCCGAAACGCAATTGTTTGAAGAGACCGTCGGCAAAGATGTGTCGTTTTCTCCCCGTCGCAAGAAACTCCCCGCTGAAACGTCGAAGGCGCTCGTCGAGCGCTCGTTGCATGCCGTCGGCCTTGACTATCAGACGTTTCGTTTACGGTATGTCTACGCACTCAGTGGAGGCCAAAAACGACGCGTCGCAATAGCCGGGATTTTGGCAGGCGAGCCAGAAATGTTGATTCTTGATGAGCCGGTGGCAGGGCTTGACCCCCGTGGTCGATCTGAGCTGGCACTGTTGGTCAAAAGACTCGCCCAAGAATCACACTTGACCGTCTTGATTGTCGGCAACACTATTGATGAGCTGGCAGAACTCGCAGATTATGCGATCGTCATGCACGAGGGCGGTGTGCTCCTAGAAGGTACCATCAGCGAATTATTGAATCAGGCAGAGCTTTTGCATGATGTGGGGCTCGAACTCAGTGAAGCTGCGGAAATTGCACGCGTTCTCAAGCAGCAGATTCCTTCTTTTCCCACCACCATATTACATCTCGAAGAACTGTGCGATACAATCGGCCGTTTTTGTACGCAGCCAAAGGAGTAATTGATGTCACTCGAATTTTCGCGCACCGTCACATTCGGGCAGTACATCAATGTCAACTCGGTTGTGCATCGTCTGGATGCACGCATCAAAATGCTCTCTGTTGCGTGCGTGATGTTCTGTACGTTCATGACGCGTGGCTTTGTCAGCATTCTCCCGATCCTCGCTATTGCCGTTCTGATTCAAGTAACCTCCAAAATCCCGGTCGGCTATACATTGCGCGGCTACCGATTGCTGTTGCGCACGATGTTGTTTATTATCCCTTTTCAAATTCTTTTTTATCGTGCTCCTGCCGGGGTACAAGTAGACCCGTACTGGCAATGGTGGGTATTGTCAATCTCACCGCAAGGAATCAGCGCTGGATTATACACACTCACACGCGTCATATTGCTGTATCACACCATCAATATGTTGATGTTCACCACGACAATGATTGACCTTTCCGATGGTGCAGAGATTCTGTTCGAGCCGTTGAAAAAACTACGTGTCCCGGTGAACGAACTCGTCATGACAATGACCGTGGCGCTGAAATTTGTCCCGCTGCTGATCACCGAACTCGAACGTCTGATTCGAGCGCAGACTGCGCGTGGTGTGCGATTCGACACGGGCGGGGTTATCGAACGGACGAAAAAAATCGTACCGGTGCTGATTCCCTTGTTTGTGAATGCGCTGAATCGTGCAGAAGTGCTCATTGTGGCTATGAACGCGCGCTGTTATCAGGGAGGAGAGGGTCGTACGAAACTACGCACCATGCACATCGCCTCAACAGACGTGTTTGCGCTGTCGATTATTCTGCTCTTTGCTGTGAGCGCAGCCTATATTGGTCGAACATTTGGAGTCTAACCATATGACAGCAGGAGAGTCCGCACTGCACCATCTCGACTCCGCTGGGATGCGTGATTTTTTGGCACGCTTTGTCCAAATACCCAGTGTGTATTTGCCCGATACAGCCGGCGCAAACGAGTCTGCAGCGGCAGCATTTGTTGTCGATGTCTTGACCGAATGGGGGCTGAATCCGACCGTTTGGGAGGTCCAACCGGGTCGCCCCAATATCGTCGCGGAGTTGCATGGCAGCTTCGGCGCTGGTGCTCTCCTTTTGATGGAAGGGCATACCGACGTCGTCACGCCGGGCAATCTGGCCAACTGGACCTACCCACCCTTCGGCGCGACTGTCGTCGGCGATCGCATGTACGGCCGCGGCACTGCCGATATGAAGAGCGGCGTGGCAGCCATGTTGTACGCGGTGCGCGCCCTCCAACTGGCCGGCAGTCCCTTTGCCGGCACGATTCGGCTGCTCATCCCGGTCGACGAAGAAGGCCTGATGATTGGTATCAAAGACATCGTCGCCCGCGGTTATGCAGATGGCGCTGCCGGTGCAATTATCTGTGAACCCGAGGAGCACGAGGTCTGCACCGCCCAAAAAGGTGCCCTGCGGCTCAAATTGCACTCCATCGGCCGGGTCGCCCATGGTGCTATGCCCGATGAAGGAGTCAATGCACTGACCCCGTTGATCCGCCTCCTCAACCCAATTATCGATCTCCAGGCAGAACTGCGGTCGACGCACGGCGATCATCCGCTGTTGGGAAAGATATACATCAGCCCGACGGTCCTGCGAGCACCCATCGGTGGTGATGCCAGTCAGGTCAATGTATTGCCCGATAGCGCCGATGTCTACCTCGATATCCGCACCATCCCGGGGGTGAATCACCAGCACATCGTTGCTACAATCCAAGGGTATATCGATGTCCTGTGCCAAAAGCACCCCAGCTACCAGGTAGCGCTGACCATCATCGACGACCGCCCCTCCACCGAGATACCCACGTCGCACCCACTCGTCCAAGCCTTGCGGACAGCACACCTGAAAGTTTATGGCGACGTGCCGCCCTACGGCGGAGTGCCGGGATCCACCGATGGGACGATTATTACCCGCGATAGTGGCGTCCCTGTGGTCGTCTATGGCCCAGGACACAAGCGCATTCCACATCAGCCTGACGAATTTGTCCACCTGTCCGAAGTAGATAATGCCGCTAGGGTGTATATTCATGCTGCACTGCAATTTCTTTCAACCCCTGTATAGAGAGGTTCGATTATGACAAAAGTCACCATCCCATTCATCCAAAGCCTCAAAGGCAAACGAACCTTCGCTATGCTGACCGCCTACGACGCACCGTTTGCACGGCTCGTTGACGAATCAGGTGTCGAGATGATTTTGGTCGGCGATTCACTGGGCATGGTCATGCTGGGGTATAGCGGCACCTCGCCGGTCACCATGGACGAAATGGTGATGCATGCCCGATCGGTCGGACGCACCGCCAAACGCTGCCTAATCGTTGGCGACATGCCCTTCCTGTCCTATCAAGCAGACCACGCCGAAGCCATCCGTAATGCCGGTCGCCTCGTCAAAGAAGCCGGCGTGGACTGTGTCAAACTCGAAGGTACCGCCAAACAAGCGCCCGTTGCCAAAGCCATCGTCGACGCCGGCATCGCCGTTATCGGACACATCGGATTGACACCCCAGACCGCAGCATCACTTGGCGGCATCAATGTGATCGGCGGCCAGAGCTACGAACACGCCAAACGTATCGTTGACGATGCACTCGCGATGCAGGCAGCCGGCTGCTGGTGTGTCTTGATGGAAGCAGTACCTGCTGATTTGGCCGCATACATCACCAGCATCCTGACGGTGCCAACTATTGGTATCGGTGGTGGACGCGGCTGTGATGGTCAAGTCCTCGTCACGCACGAGATGTTTGGAATGTTCCCGGGTTTTGGATTGCCGTTCGGCAAAATCTATGCCGACGCCGGTGCGTTCATCAAAAAAGGCATGCAACAGTACCACCAAGATGTCCTCAATGGCTCATTCCCCGGTGCCGAAAACAGCTTCCCCATCGATGCTGCTATGATTGCCCGCCTCAAAAAAGAACAGAAAGCCTAGGTCTGGCATGCGCATCGCCATCATCGGCGCCGGTGCCATGGGCTCGTTGGT
>CAIPUQ010000405.1 GCA_903868295.1 uncultured Roseiflexaceae bacterium | reverse complement strand
GATTTCAATGTTAAAGAAATACGCGATTTACGTATCATAGGTAGTGACGTTCTCATCGATGTTTCTGAAGTGTGGATAGAACCGTTCCGCGCACTGATAGAACAAACAAAAGAGGATTTTATTATCAATATTATGTCACGTTACGCACGACCCAAACAGTTGAACGAAACAGTACGTTCTGCATGTCGGCTTATCGTTGCAGACTATATGCAGCATGTTGATGATGACATCACTGTCGTGCAGATGCTCAAACGCGGCTTAACGGTCAATGGGGTACACAATCCCGATGCAGTCATCCGAGAATTCATCGTCCAACGCGAACAATAAATCGAAGATGCGTCAGAAACACCATGGAATCGTCTGGTCGAGACGCATTCCATGGTGTTGACTTTTTTGCAGCCTGGCAACTCCATCCAACTCGATGGCAATTATGTTTTCCTGTAAAATCAGAAATGGCTACACAGAATTGAGCATTTACCGTAACTGCATAGAAAGGAAATGGAATTATGCGTACGGTCAGAGAAACACTCACTGGCGGAACAAGAACCTCAGTCGGCGCTGCCGATGAGGTAATCCAAAGCCTTTTGAATGATACAGCTGGGTTGTCGGTGATTTATGGCTTGTTTCTGGATGACGACCCGGTTGTAGCGATGCGATCGAGTTATGTGGCTATGAAGGTAGCCGAGCAATTGCCAGAATCCGTCGAGCCTTTTGCAAACGATTTAATGAAGAATCTACAACTTTATACCCAGCAAGAAGTCAGATGGCATATTCCACAGCTATTCCTTCACGTGAAACTGACCGTAGCCCAAAAGCGAAAAGCATACGAAGTCTTTATGGAGTGGAGTGAAACCGACAAGAGCAAAATTGTAGGCTACTACAGTCTCCAAACTGCCGCAGATTTCGCAATGACTGATGATACGCTATTGCAGGATTTCATCCCCCGACTCAGAGCAGCAAATATGGTAGGCGCCAAATCGATTCAAAATCGATGTAAGAAGATTGCCAAACAACTCGGGATTGTTTTGTAGCATCGAAGGAATCTTCCAAATCATATAGTCGTTTTTCAGAGAATTCTTGCAGGTGGCTAATCTGTCTCAGTGCGAACCCCATACGCACTGCTCCAAAACTAGATTTGTCATCGGTTCTCTCCCAAAAATCTTTATCAATAACGAGCGCAGTCTCGCTTGCAATGCCTTGATTAACGATGCAAAGGAGAGGACGTATCAGCTTCCGCTGATACGTCCTCTCCTCCTTTTCACACGCAATGGGTACCTACAACTTATTTTGATGTACGATCGAAGAAAGCTCAGAAACACCGTGATCGGACTGCGTCGACGATGTCCGCAAACACATAATCAACAAAGCTGGGAGTGGTAATCGACGACGGGTCCGGGTGGATATACACCGTCTGCATCCCGATTGTTTTCGCCGTTTTGAGGTTTACAAGAGTGTCTTCAAAGAGGACCGATGAAGCTGGTTCCGCCTGTGCAGAGCGTAAAGCCGCTTCGTAGGCTGCAAGCTGCGGTTTTGGTTGAAAATCCGTCGCCCGTATGTCGATGATGCTCCACTGTTGGTCTTGAAAACCGAGAGCAGCGAGTACACGAACCGCATGTTCACGCGGAGAATTCGTAAACACCCTGCTCTGGTACAAAATAGGCTGCATCAGGTCGCAGAGCGGCTGATTCCGTGTGACAAGGGCTTCGATGTGGATGTCATGAACCCGTGCGAGATACGCTTCGGTGTCTACCGCATGATGGAGTTGGAGTCCCCGGAGCGTGGTGCCATAGCGTTCAAAATACCCTTGACGCAATGATGCTGCGTCAAGGGTATCAAGATGAGTGATTTCGGCCACGTACGCATTCATTTTTTCTTCGAGTGCCTCGGTTACCCGCGCCGTGTGTGGGTAAAGGGTGTTGTCGAGGTCAAAGAAGAATGTCTGCATATTTGTTCCTATTCGTTGATTGCGAGATCGTATGCCTTGGCCAGATCGGCGGGTTGTTGGAGTTTGCCCATCGCGGTAAGGACCTCTGCAGAGTTTTCCCAGGCACTGGGTGTAATTGTACCGAGGGATCCATCGTTCACCTGCCACATCGGCGTCGTTGCCTTGAGCACTGCCATAGACACCGTCGTGTCGCCGTGTTGTGCTTCAGGGATTTGTTTCAACGCATCTGCATGTGCTGATTCGGGATTTGCAATTGCCGATTGCATCCCTTTCTTGAGGGCACGTGTAAATGCTTTGACGACTTCACGGTCAGAAGCGAGGAATGCTTCACTCACGATGAGATGGTCCGAACCGACTGCAAAGAAATCAGAAACACGGAGCACATTGACTGCTACACCGTTTTTTTCGAGCACGATGGGTTCATTGTTCACATAGCCGCTGATGACCTGTACTTTGTCTTCGATCAGGGCAGGTGTTTGATTGAACCCAATTTCTTGGATGGTCACATCTGCCTCAGTCATCCCTGCACTTGTAAGCAGTGCATTGAGACCAAAGTAGCTTGCACCGAACCGTCCCGGTATGCCGACAACCTTACCTTTGAGATCAGCCGGCGTAGCCAACGGGAGTCCTTGCTTGCTGATAAACCCGACTGGAAAAACCTGGCTCGTGGCAAGTACAGCAACAACAGGGACGCTTTGTGCACGTGCAAGCAGAATCGTATCTGCGCTTGCCAGCGCGAAATCAACCCCCGCACCGGTTGCAACACGCTGCACCACATCGTTTTCGAAATTATAGTCAAAGCTGACATCAAGGCCCTCGGCTGCAAAGTATCCTTGTTCTTTTGCAACATAGAATGCAGCGAACTGGACATTGGGGATATACGGCATGCCAACGACAATTTTACGCACTGCAGTGCTATTGCTACCACCGAACCCGGCACACGATGCGAGTATGAATCCCGCCAAAATCATCATGGCGATGCGTCGAAACATGACCGTTACCTCATACAGAAGAATATGTAGCTAAGTATACAATATATAGGCAAAAGATGTACGAATCGTGTGCAATCATTCCTACGCGCGTTCATTGTTGTTTTTGCAACGCAACACAACAGAGGCCTTCATCGGTGTTCTCGCGCAATAGCGGACTCGATACAAATCCATGTCGGTGGGCAACTGCGAGCGAAGCCGCATTGTCGGGAAAAATGAGCGCATAAATTGTGTGAACCGGCAATGCCTCCCAAAGATACGTAATCAGCGAACCTACCGATTCGGTGGCGTAGCCGTTGCCCCAATGCCCTTTCCAGATGTCATAACCAATCTCGACCCGTGCGCTTGCAGCATCAAAAAAGTGATACCCGCACGTCCCAATAAACTCACCGGTTGTCGCAAGGAAGATACCCCACCGTGCGTACCGCTTGCTCGTCGATGGCGAGCCATAGTGCGTGATGATGTCAGCAGCTTCTTGCCACGTGCAGGGAGGTTCACTATAGAAGTGACACATATCAGCATCGGAGAACTGATCGAATATGGATTGATGGTCTGCCATGGTCAGTACCCGATAGATGAGTCTTGGTGAATGCAACGTCTGCGGAACCATCCGTGCCATTGAAAATGATACATCGCTCAGATGTGCTTCAGATTGTCCCATTGGAGCGAATCCGGCATGTCCACCGACTGCAATTGCAGCCATGGCACTTGTGTGGCAATGCAGTGTCAACTGATGCAACGTGATGAACTGCGGGAGAACCACACACAGGAGTTCGAGTGCTCCAGAGGCATATCCATGATTACGATAATCATCGCCAATGGTGAACACAATCTCGGCCGTATGCGCATCTGCATCGGCACGCGTGTATCCTATTGCTCCAACAACTGTATTGGTACTGGCAAGCACAATAACAATGTACCCGTGGTCTGATACGGAGCGTTCGTGGGGCGTATGCCTTGTTTCTGTCGAATCAGCTTCTGCGTCGTGGTGTTTTGTGTCGAAGAGTGCCATTTCCAGTCCAGAGACTTGGTGGAGTGCAACGCGGTCATCAGCGGTCATCGGCCGAAACACAAGACTGTCACTCAGCGCATTCATTTCACGACAAACCAACGGTGCGAGAAACATGACTGGTCGGTCACTTTCTACTCGAGTGTGCGCATAACCATACGCTCCATGTAGCGAAAAACCACCGCAAATCCCAGCGTCATGACAATCAAAACCATCACCGCGACAAACATGAGGGGAGTGTCGAAGAGTCCACGGGCCACATTGAGCAGCGCACCGAGCCCGTATCTCCCACCGAGATATTCACCAACCACGGCTCCCGTTGTTGCCAGTACCATACTGGTCCGCAATCCAGCAACGACGACGGGAAAAGCTAATGCTGCCTCGTAGGCATACACTGCTCGTAATCGTGTGAACCCTTCGAGGCTAGCTACTTCGCGCAATTCGCGCGGGATGCGCTGAAGCGCGGTAATAGTCGCAGCATAGAGCGGAAAAAACGTGATGACGATAGTCACCAGCACGCGCGACCAGTATTCGCTTTGGACCCAGAGAAAAAGCAGCGGAGCAATCGCAATAACGGGTATCGCCTGTGTCGAAACGACAAACCATCCAGTCGTTGCAGAAAAACGTCGCGAATGGTAGGTGATCCAACCCACCGGTAACCCAACACACAGTGCGATACACAAGCCAAGGAGTGCCACCGAATAAGTGGCCCATATGTGCTGCCACAGGGTGATAGCGGTGAGTTCAACGGCGAGACGAAGAAAAATGACATGCGGTGCTGGCAGAATGAAGCGTGGTATCGCGAAATAGTACACACAGACTTCCCAGCAGACAAAAAAAAGTACCACCGATAGGATGGTCATTGCACGATGTGACAAATAGTCTGGTCGGACCGGCATACATCACCTGTCTAGAACACTACTCAGTGATGAATCTTGTTTGAACGCCCAGCCCGAATGACCGCAATAGGAAAACGCACAACAGCAGTGAATATGCGCCCAAAGCGGCTGGGTTGCACCAGCAGACGCCACAACCATTTGATTC
>CAIPUQ010000404.1 GCA_903868295.1 uncultured Roseiflexaceae bacterium | reverse complement strand
CATAATTCATAATTCATAATTCATAATTCATAATTCATAATTCATAATTCTTCCTCCGTATGTTCGCGATGATGTTCGGTCGAACCGGTGATGACATCGAGGAGCACATACCCATCGAGCCACGGGCATGCGGCAGAATCGACGAAGCGTTCGACCGGGATGTCTGCACACAGCCGCAACAGTGCTGTAAAGCCCTCGTCCCAGCGCACGAACGCAGTCTGGAGCGATACGCCGCCATGAGTCTGTTCGATCCAGGCATTGATGTCGACCGCTGCATGATCGTCGGGATTGGTCGTTGGCCAGGTTGGATAGAGCGGCAGACCGCCGTCGCGACCCGCACGCAGACGCGCCAGCGAAATCGTCTGCCAGGCCCACAGATGCGTATATTGCCACGCCGTAGCTCCGTGGTGCGTGCGATGCGCCACCCACCATTGGTACTGCTGGCGCAGTGCATACAGCGCATCGTCGACCGCCTGTTCGGTTGCGTTTTTTTCGTAGTGCTCACGACTATGACCCGTCTGAATGCGCAATACGTCGTTTAGCGAAGATCCATTCAAAAACGCAAAACGCGTCGTATCGGCACGGATGTCGGCCGGGATGTCAGACGCAACCCGGATAATTGTCGCGCACTGGTCGGCCCAGGCGCGTTGGGCTGCAGGCGCATCCCATTCGGGGTACAAGCCGTCTATGGCAGCGTTTTGGGCATCGACAAAGGCATCGATCGGCTGATACGGGGCGAATGCCCAGCGCGGGTACTGTGGCTCGGTTCGCTGCGCGGCGGCTTCGAGGTGGGCTAGGGCGATTGCGTTCCAGCCCCAATAGTGTCGCCACTGATTCGCGCTGAATCCGTCGCGAAGCGCTTTCTGTTGCAAAAATCGCATATCATCGACAAACGCGGCGATGACCGGGTCGGTGTGGTGCATGGCCTCGTCCTTTTTCGAAATTCGGTACCTTCATGCTACAATATCACCACCCTATCGGACAAACACCGAACCGCGCAAAGGAGCACGGAATGTCGCAATTGGATGTGACTGCCAACGTGGCACAGTATCAGCGTGATGGCTACACCATAGTACGCGGTCTTTTTTCGCAGGCCGAAGTCGCGGCCTACATCGACCACTTCATGGAGATGCGCAAGGCCGAGTCCCTCCCCGGTGACTTCGCTGGCGTACCCATTGCAGGCGACGATAACAACACCCCCGACCCCCTCCAGCAATACCCACGGATGATCCACATGCACCGGTGGGACGAACAAGCACTCAACTGGATGATCGATAATCGCATCGACCAGGTGTTGACGGCATTGCTCGGCTCTTCGCCGTATGCCGTGCAGACCATGCTGTACTTCAAACCACCCGGTGCACGCGGCCAAGCCCTGCACCAAGACCAATATTACCTGCGCGTCCAGCCGGGCACCTGTATGGCCGCCTGGTTGGCACTCGACGATTGCGACGAAGCCAACGGCTGTATGCAGGTCGTCCCCGGTAGCCACGAGTTGCCGCTCTTGTGCACCGTGCCGGCCGACACGACGCAGAGCTTCACGGACGTGACGGTCCCCTTGCCCGAAGGCATGAGCAGTGTGCCGGTCCTGATGAAGGCCGGCGATGTCTTCTTCTTCAATGGGCAGATGATCCACGGGTCATATCCCAACACCAGTAGCAACCGCTTCCGCCGCTCGATGATCGGCCACTACATCGTCGGTGAAGCCGAAAAAGTCGCCAAGTACTACCACCCCGTGATGCGCATGGACGGCACCGAGGTCGACCTGGGCGTCAGCAAATCCGGCGGCGCGTGTGGTGTCTGGGTTGAGCAAGATGGGCAGCCCGTCATCGAAATGCGTACCCCCAAAGCCAAAGTACTCGCCGAGGATCCTCCTCTCATCGCCTAAGGAGCAGGTCAATGACGACGGATATCGAACCTGTAGCCCAGTCTAAGTTGCACTGGTACCGGGTCCCCCTTGATCGCGCGCTCTTGGCAGAACTCAATCAGCGCGACGATGCCGCTGGCTTTGTGCAGACCCTGGGCCACTTGGGCGTGATCGCCGCCACCGGCGCCCTTTCGTGGTACGCCTACGACAACTGGAGCTGGCCCGTCCTGCTGCTGTGTCTGTGGTTGCACGGCGAGGTGTATGCGTTCTTGTTGAACGGCTTCCACGAGTTGTGTCACAGCACGGTCTTCAAAACACGCGGGCTCAACCGATTCTTTCTGTTGTTCATCAGCTTTATCTCGGGGTCCAATCACGTCTTTTTTTGGGCGAGCCACCAAGAGCACCACAAGTACACGTTGCATCAACCCGACGACATGGAAGTGATTTTGCCGGTCGAAATCACGCTCAAAAGCTTTTTGTTGACCTCGTTCATCAATCCACAGGGCTTTGTGACGCGGTACCGCGACTGGGTGTTGCTCAGTCTGGGGCATATGCAGGGCGATTGGATGAAGACCCTGTTCCCCGACAGCAAACCGGCCCGCCGCAACGAGCTCATCAATTGGGCGCGGATTTTGCTGGTGTCACACACCGCAATTATCGCAATTGGCTGGATTACTGGTCTGTGGATGATTCCGATTCTCATCACCTTTGCACCGTTTTTTGGCGGTGTGATGCTGTTCTTGTGCAACAATACGCAGCACGTTGGCCTGCAAGACGACGTCGAGGATTTCCGCCTGTGTACGCGTACTATTTTGCTCAACCCGGTCCTCAAGTTCCTCTACTGGCAGATGAACTACCACATCGAACATCACATGTATGCCGGTGTACCGTGCTACAAACTCGAGCGCTTGCACCGTGCCATCAAGCACGAATTGCCGTATACCCCCAATGGTCTGGTCGAGACGTGGACGGTGATTATCCGCATTATGCGCCGCCAAAAGGTCGAACCCAGCTACGAATTCGTGCCCGAGTTGCCCAGCCCAGCCACTGCCTAGTCACCAGCGCCGCACGCCGAGGAGGCCTGTATGTTGACTGCGTTTTGTATGATTCAAGCCCGACCCGATGCCATCAAGACGATTGCCATGGCGATCGCCGCACTGCCGCACGTCAGCGAAGTCTATAGCGTGACCGGCGAATGGGACATCATCGCCATTGTGCGCTTGGCCGACTACGAGAAATTGGCCGAAATCATCCCCGATGAGATTTCGCGCATTGATGGCATCACTAAAACCAGCACCGTGTTGGCCTTCCGGCGCTTTTCACCCAACGACCTCGAGGCAGCCTGGAGCGTCGGGATCGAGTAGACGACAGACCACATACACAGAAAACCACCCACCCGAGCTGCTCGGTGTGGGTGGTTTCGTTTGGGGGCGGGGCAT
>CAIPUQ010000403.1 GCA_903868295.1 uncultured Roseiflexaceae bacterium | reverse complement strand
GAAAACACTGCAGAAGCGGCCGTCACCGCTCCTCGTCAACCGCTGCTCGGTGTGGTTGCACTCGATTGGGGCGCACAGTATCCGTCTTTTCGCGGTCAAACCGCGTACGAAGACGCGCTCGTCGCCACTATCGAGCACTATGCAGCCCGTGGATGGCGTATCCAACTGTTCAGCCAATGTAACGAGGCCAACCCGGCCTGGGATGATCGCCTGGTGACCCATCGAATCGCCCAGCGCGCGGCCTGCGCGGTCGAGGTGATGCCCGACATCGATAATCCGACTGCCTTGGCACGTGCCTATGCGGCACTCGATTGTTTGATTGCTACCCGCATGCACGCGGCCATCCTGCGGATGCGCAGCGGTGGAACATGCGTGGTCATCGGGTACCTTCCCAAGGCCGCCGCTCTCATGGCGGACCTTGGATTGGCCACGTGGCACGTGCCCATCGCACATGTCGATGCCGCGACGCTCTGCGCGTTGGTAGACCGACGTGATGAGCAAATACCCATCCTTAGACAGGCACGTGCGCAGATACGGACCCAACTGCAGGTTTTTGTCGATGACCTGCGTACAAACCCTGCTATTGAGGAATCGAAATAGCCGCTGATCCGAGATCAAAGAGTGCGTCCGGACGGATTTCGATGATGCGTTCTGTGCCGTTTTTTTGCATCAAGGCAATCGAAATCCCCTCGCGCAGTACCAACAGCACAACATAGTTGCCGGGCGGGATGTTTGCAATCATGAATGCACCACCCGCATCGGTCACGCCACCGACACCGCCCGAATCATCGGCGATATAGGCTTGTTGATCGCCTTCACCATACACCGCGGCGAGCCGAACGGTGCGGTTTGCCAGTGGTTGGTTGTTTTGGTCGAGCAGCTGGCCACGCATCAAGCCCATCCCCGCGACTGCAGGGACTTGGGTCGCATCGCCCATCGCAGGTTGAGCCGGCGCCGCACAGCCAAGCAAGACAACCATCATGCACACAAGCATGGTTTTTTCAAGAAATCGTCGCATAGTACCCCTCTATAACCCAAAGGTATTATTGCATAGTGGCACCCAGGTGGGTATGGTAGAGAGGTACAGAAAGAGGTTCTCATGCAATTCATGCGCCGCACCCTCCTCCAACTCGGCCTCGTCTTCGTTTTGGTCATCGCCAGTTTCGGCACTGCGCAGGCAGCGACCAATGCATACGACGCCAAATACGTTACATCGATTTCGTACATGAATGTCGGCACCGAGCCCGCTAATCTCAATTTGACGTTTTACGATGCGGGGTCAGCAACCACCGTCAACTATCAACTGCTCGACACCAATGGTGCTGCCCGGGTCATCCCCAGCATGGCGAGTGCATCGTTGTCAGTATCTGCTGTATCGAGTTTGACCAGCACGGCACGATATGGTGCAGTTGTCACCTCGAATCAACCGTTGATCGCCACGATGATGCAGGTGGCCAATGATTCGGTCATCCGCACCCAGCCGATTTCGAACGGGTTCCGCGCGAGTGACGCCAGCGGCACGATTGTGTTGCCGTCAGCCATGAAAAGCTGCTTCTCGGATGAACTGACCACGCGCTTCAGCATCCAAAATGCCGGTGCTTCGTCGCTCAGCGACGTGACGTTCTCGCTCAAATGGCCGAACGGGAATGATGCCTATACGGTCCCAAGCCCACTCACGTTGGCTGCCGGCGATGTCCAACATTTCGACCTCGCGTCGATTACGGTCGGCTCGACCCCTGCGGGCGTGACGTTGCCGACCGGATGCGACTTCAACGGTTCGGCCGTCATTTCGTCTGCAACCGGTTCGTTGGTTGCAACGGCTGTCGAGTTGAGCACGGTCAACAAATACGCAAACAGCTTCGAAGGCATGCCGGGGACAACCGCTGATGGCGCGTTGACCCTGTACTTCCCATCGGCGATGTGCCGGGTCAACTACGGTGATGGCGAGCAGTCGTCGTCGTATGCCATCCAAAATCTGAACACGACCACTGCAGCAGACATTGACGTCGCCTTCACCTATCAAATTCGTGCCAGCAACGGCTCGTTGGGCGCAGTCCAAAACAGAACGTTGAGCTTGACCATTCCTGCTGGCGCAAAGGGGAGCATCCCCGGCTGTGATACATCCAAAAACGCGGTCGGCAATACCAACAACGCAACCGGTAATGCCATGCCCGCTGCAGCGGTTGGTTCGGCAGTGGTCACCTCCAATCGCAAAGTCGTCGGCCTCCAGAAGATCAGCGGCGGTGGGATATCTGCAGCAACCCCCGCAATCATCAGCGGTGGCAGCAAAGTCTACACTCCGTTTGTACGCTACACGGTGAGCTGCTTCAGCGCAAGTCCAACTGCAGCAGGATGCCGTGGCGAGTCACGACAGCGCACCTTGTTTGCCGTACAAAATATCGGTGGTGCAGCCGCCAAAATCAAGATGACCCTGTACAACTATCTCGGTGAGGTTGTTGGTACGTACACGACACCGAGCACCGTCGCTGCAGGTGCGAAGATTTCGTTGAATCCAACCAGTGCGACTCCGGTCAGTCCGGGCACAACGGCCTCACTGAATGAATTCGGCTACACGTTCTTGAGCGGCAATATGATTTATTCGGGCAGCGCCGTCTTCGAATCACTCGATTCGGCAGGTACCACGCCGACGTCTAGCATTGCGGTTGTCACCCGGGTCTTGTCACAGACTCCGTTGGGCCAGACCGGCGACGACTATAACGGCACCCCATAGAGGTATGCCAACCGCCCCCTCCTGCAGTGCAGGAGGGGGCGGTTTTGTGTGGATTACTGGGCGATAGGTGCGAAGTTTTGATACAACGCCTGGTACATCACGATTGAATAACCACGATCATCCCCTATGACCAATTGCATCTGCCAGGGGACAAGCTGGACACCCCCGGTAACAAACGCCGGTACTGCTTGCCGACCGACGACTCCTTGCCCTGGGCTATAGACGGTGAGTGTGGTCGGCGCGTCTGACTGCACCACGAGAACTGCGCCCAAAACGCTATAGGCTACCGACGTTCCCCACGGTTGCCCCAAATCTCCATCGCGGAGCCACGATTTTTTCTCAACGGCGTACGAATACACCGCACCCTGTGTGCTCACCACGAGGAGCTGCTCTGCATTGACCACCAGTGCTGCCGCCTCGACATCGGCTGGG
>CAIPUQ010000402.1 GCA_903868295.1 uncultured Roseiflexaceae bacterium | reverse complement strand
TAGCAATGGCCGCTTCGACCTCGGGGACGCCGACGAGTTGGTCGAGTCTGTGGCTCAGCCAACCGTCGTAGGTCTCGGTCACGACGGGCAACAAAAAGCTGTCGTTGTAGCCGTTGCGCATCGAATGCTGGCAGACCGCATCCCACACCGCCCCAACCCAGGGTGTGCCAGTGATGGCAATCGGATTGTAGAGGAGCCCAGATTCTTTGAGCCAGGCGATACCCGTCATCTCGCCACAGCCGTTGTAAGAATGGTAGCCGGCATACACTGGCTCTTGCCAGCTGCGTTGACCACGTGGAAAAATCATCGTCACCCCGGTGCGCGCAACGTGCGGGGTGTCGCGGATAACGGTTTCGTAGCCCACGGTTACGCCGGGGACATCCGTGATTGCGTTGTGTAGGCCGGTGGGCGTCGTGCCGATGGCCATGCCTAAATCGCGCAGTCTTCGCATTAGTTGTTCCTCTTATTTATGACGAAAAATACGGATCTTGGGTCATCCGGGTGCGGTATTCGGGGGCGAGCACGCTCATTTGAATGTCGTTCCCGCGCACCCCATCGCGGTAATCATTGGCACGCAGTGTGCCTTCGTGCACAAACCCAGTGCGCAGATAGAGCGAACGAGCTGCCACATTGCGCTCGAGCACGGTCAAGCCAACCCGATAGAGGTTGAGTTCGTCGAACGCATAGCGCAAGATAAGCTCCATGCCGTCGCGACCGTACCCTTTGCCATGGTCGGCAGGGTCGCCAATGGCAATCCCGAGGTTCGCAATCTGGAGATTCCAATAGATATCATAGAGCACCACATAGCCGACCAGGCGGCGCTCGGTGCGCGTGCGCAAGCGGAAGTGCAGATGGTTGGTACCGCTGCTACCACCCAAGTACGACGCTTCTGCGTCGGCCTGGTTGAGCGGTCTGACATGACTGAGTTGCAACCGCCGCAGAAATTCGCTGTCGTTGGTCCAGCCACTCACAATGGGGATATCGGCCGGTTCGGGAGCGCTCAGGATAAGCAGATTGCCCACAAAGAGATTGTGTGTCATGCGTTCCTCGTGAATCGTGCGACGCGTTGCCGAAAAGCCGCATCAGCAATACCAAGTAGTGGTTTGCCATGCCCAAACACCGCATGGGCAAAGGACATCCCGGCGAGGCGTTTGAAGCTCTCGATAGCTGCCATTTTGTCCTCATAGAGGAACGAAATATTGGGTTGTGCAGTGAAGTGGACCGCCGCATCCCCACAGATGAGCACCCCGCCGTCTGCAGGGCTGTAGAGCGAAATGTGGCCCATCGAATGCCCAGGGGTAGCGATGACCGTGAGCTCGTCATACAGCACAACGCCGTCTGTTGCGTCGGGTTGGATGCTGGCAGGCGCCCCACGTTGCGAAGCGACCATGCGTCGATTGATGTCGTCTTCGAACCAGGCGAATGGCCCTGCAAAGTGCATCGGACGTATCCAGCTGCCTTGCGCGACTGCTGCGCCGTCGAGCGGACTCATGTGTGCTGCGGGCGCACCGGCGGTTTGGAGGGCCGCGAGTGCGCCGATGTGATCGATGTGCAGATGGGTCGCCACGATACGCACAGCGCCCGGGTGATAGTTGCGTTGCTGCAGGGCCGCCAGTATTTTGGGGCCATCACCCGGGTTACCGCAATCGATCAAGATGGGGCCCCGCGCGCTTTCGTAGAGGTAGCAGTTCACCATGCCCAAGCGGAGAATCGACAAACGTGGTGTGAGCGGTTGGAACGTCATGATGCTCCTCGTGCGGCATGCAATTGCTGCGCTGATACCTCATGTGCAGAGGCTGCC
>CAIPUQ010000401.1 GCA_903868295.1 uncultured Roseiflexaceae bacterium | reverse complement strand
GGCAGCATGTTTTTGCTCACCCTGCAACACATCACCAGCGGCGTCTGGGGCTTGATTATTCGACGCTTTGTCGAAGCCGCCGCACTGGTCATCCCATGGATGGGCATTCTGTTTATCCCCATTTTGTTGGGCATTACGGTGCTCTACGAATGGACTGACCCCGTCCGAATCGCCGAAGAACATGCGATTTCCGCCAAAGTTCACTTCCTCAACATTCCTTTTTTCACGATTCGTGCCGTTCTCTATTTTGTTTCTTGGGGTTTGTTGGCTCGTCGCCTGCGCTCCCTCTCGATCCAACAAGAAAATGCTCCGATGAGTGAAACCGAGACGTTCCGCGATAAGCTCGCCACCACTGGTGGACCTGGTCTCGTTGCTCACGTCATGCTGTGGACGTTCGCAGCCACAGACTGGGGCATGTCGTTGGAACCATTGTGGTTCTCCTCGATGTATCCCGTCGGTTGGATGATCGGACAAGTCCTGACGGTATTTGCGCTGATGATTATCGTCCTCTGGTTGTTGTCAAAGAACAACTTGCTCGGGTACGAAATCCCTGTTGACCGCCTGCACGACCTTGGGAAGTTCACGTTTGCGTTCACCGTATTGTGGACCTACTTGAACTACTCACAATACCTGATCATCTGGTCCGGCAACATCCCCGAAGAAACACCGTGGTTCTACGAACGTACCAACTACGGGTGGCAGTACCTCGCGATTGCCTTGATCTTCGGCCACTTCTTCTTGCCGTTCTTCCTCTTGCTGTCGCGCCACACCAAGCGCAACTTCAATGTGGTCGCCCGCATTTCGATGTGGATTGTCTTCATCGAAGTCGTGTATGTGTTCTGGCTGATTAATCCTGCATTCCACAAGGGTGCATTCCAAATTCACTGGACACACGTTACCGCATTCATCGGCATCGGTGGTCTCTGGCTAGCAATGGTGATTCGCTATCTCAAGCAGTTGCCTATCCTGCCACCGCACGACCATCGCATTCCCGAGCTCGAAGCACAACTCGCAGGCCATGGCCACGGACATCACTCTCCAGCACAGCACTAATTCGCTGCACGTGCACAGAAAACCCACCCGTATGGGTGGGTTTACTGTTTTCTGTGTCTGCTCTCAACTCATGCTCACATACCGTTCATCTCGGTCAGGCATAGTAGTGGCATAGCGATGAGCAATCATCACCAGCGCCTCTTCCTCTACCTACCTCATACCTCCTCTTTGCACCTCACCCCCACTCCACACGATTCGGCGCTCGTGGGAGTGGGGGTCCTCATTGTGTCTGCAACGTTCCTGCAAATGTTTTGTTTATTGTAGTTCTGCTCTGATACTACGCAATACATACACAAACTCTACGTCTCTTTTGTATATTCCTTTTTACCTCTTGCATCGCTTCCATGAATTGATACACTCTGTGTACAACTGGGTACTACATCGACATACACCGTGCAGCACAGGACAGTTGACTGTGGCTGATGCCGTTCCACCAATCAGCGGTGGAACAGAAGGGAACACTATGGACATCGTGGTCTATCTCGGAGTCGCCGCAGTGCACAGCGTCATTGCGATCCTGATCATGCAAGTTGCATCCGCACAGAAGAGCACTGCACTATGGCTGCTCGCAATCAGTGGGATCGGTCTGGCCTTCGACAACGCAATACTCGGTGTTGGCACCCTTATTGGGGCTGGTGATACCCTGCTAACCCTCAATATGGGTCGTTATGCCTTTCATGCCGTCGGTACACCATTGCTGATGGTAGCTGGAATCGTCCTTGCCCGAAATGGCAGCGTCACATGGACGTGGCGCCGTGGGATGACTATCCTTACATACGGCACCGTGATCAGCTGCATTTTGTATGGCATCTATGAATACTTTGGCGGTGCCACATATGTTGAAAGCACGGAAGGTGTCCTCCGCTACGTCCTCGCGGAACGTTCGGGGCCACCGCTCGCTGCGATCACAACGATGACCTTCATGATTGCCTTTGGCATTGGTCTGTATATCCATCAAAAGTCGTGGTGGATGCTCGCAGGTGCGTTGATTATGTTCATGGCTGCATCCATGCAGCTCGGGGTCATTGCAAACCTCGGTGAAGTACTCTTGATGGTCAGCTTGCTGATGACTGCTCGGGCATTCCCGAAAATTTCCTTTGTCGAATATCAACAATCACAGACTGCATTGAGCGACGCTGAACGAGCAACGCTCGCCGAAGAACAACGTAGCCGCAAACGGAAATCAGCAATCTGGAACCGTGGTCTCGCCTGGTTTATCTTTTTGACTCTCGCCCTCGACACCTATGTGTACTATAGTTCAGGATTTGACAACAAAGAAATCTACGCAGTTGCCAAAGCCGCAATGTCATCCGCATATGTCACACACATCTACGCGTCAAACATCTACATTATGTTCTTTTTCGTCCATGCCGTCGCGAGCCTGTACTTCTATGGTATCCCCAAACTACATGCACATATACGCACCGTGCATGTCTACATTGGATACGGGGTGTTCATCTTCACGATGGTGAGTCAATCAGTCATTGGTATGGAACCATTGCATATGATTACCTACATCATCAATTGGGCTTTTATTGCCGCACACATTGTGCTCAGCTTCCGATTCATGCTGCAACGTGTACGCAAATCGCAGGTGGACCCGATGCTCGAACTGACTGTCAGCAAACGACTGCGTTAACCCGCCGTCCAACCGACACGCACGAACAGTCCCTGCACACGATGTGTGCAGGGACTGTTGTAGTACTCGGCCTGAGAGAGCAGTTCGATAGCAGGCGGGTTTAGTTCAGGCGGTCGCCCATGGAACGAGCTGACATACGGCGCATCTTGATCTCGATGGCGGCCAACATGACATCGGTGTCGACACTAGCAGCCTCGGCTTGGATGCGCAGCCGATTATGACTTCCCTCGATATGCATGCTGGCCAGCATTTCGTGCACTTCGGGGATTTCCTTCAATAGTTCGTCGCTGTACGACTGCTCCAAATGTGCGTGATCCATAGTGTTGGCCTCCTTGCCAATACAATTCCTACAGCACGAGTATATTGGGTATTTCGTATAAACACAAGTGGTAGTATTTGTATATTTTGCACAAATTGGTAAACAGGTGTCACAATCAGACGCACACACGCAGGAAATAGGCAGAACGCACGCCTCGTCCCGTCGCTACGAACCTCTTACGCCTATACACGATGCACGCCACAGCGTGCGACTGCTTCAAATGTGCACACAACGCACGATAACAAGACTGAGAAGCCAGTATCGATAGACAGACAGGGAGCACAGAGATTTGCCGAATTGTGGATGAGGTGGTAGGATAGCACAGCAAAAGCTACG
>CAIPUQ010000400.1 GCA_903868295.1 uncultured Roseiflexaceae bacterium | reverse complement strand
CCACCAACCACAACGGACGTGCGTGGACTTGGGGGTGGTCGCGTGTGAATAAGTCAGCAGCTGTGCTGGTCAAAATCACAATGGCCGCAAGAATGACCCACGACACGGTGATGACCGGCAGGTCGCCCCCGAGTTGCGCCCGGATGATATTGGGATTGATATCGACAAGGAACACCACTGCCATCCCGAGGAGCACCAGCAGGACGAGAGAGACGATCCGATCATAGCGCGGCATCGAGGCATCGGTATTCATACGGACCCTTTCGGAACACAACACCTCGATTATACCCTAGCCGTGGGGATGTGGTACAATCGGCGCTGAATACCCAGCGGACATACGGAAGGAGTCTGGGATGCGTGATGACATTACTAATTCTGAGATAGAAGAATATCTCGCCAGTCTGATGCCCCCGCGCCCCTCACCACTGAACGATATGGAACGTATCGGCCGCGAAAGTGGCTGGCCCCTTGTCGGAGCGGTCGAAGGCCAGTTCCTCTATATGTTGGCACGCACGAGCGGGGTCCAACATGCCCTCGAGATTGGTACTGCAACAGGGTACGCAGCCATTTGGCTGTTGCGGGCATTGGTCCAGAACCCCGAAGGGCGCTTGACCGCCATCGAAAAGGATCCCCTGCGCTATACGCGGGCACGCGAATGGGTCGCCAAGGCAGGGTATAGCGATCGTTTTTCGATCCACGAAGGCGATTGGTTCGAAGAACTCGCCAACATGCGTGGCCCGTTCGATTTGATTTTCCTCGACATTCTGCGCCATCTGAACAACGAAAAAGAAGCGTTACAAGCACTCGAGATGTGCGTCCCATTGCTCAGACGAGGCGGTATTCTGGTGGCAGACAATGTGCTCTGCAATGCCCTGGTGCTCGAAGACGAACGCGAGGCCGCACCCATCGTCCGCGGCATCCAAGAATTCAATCGAGCGATTATGCATCACATCGATCTCGAGTCCGTCATCTTGCCCATACGCGATGGCATCGCAGTGTGTCGCCGCCGCGGCTAACACGACCGGTAGGCAAGGTTCCCCACGTGCGCACATGTCCATGTGCATGCACGTGGGGCTTTCTATTGCATATCTGCGGGGTCGGTGGGGACCACAAATCGGGCAGTTTGACCGTATGCGCTTTTGAGATTGACGAACCCATTCACAATAATCACAAAGCCCCACCCAATCAGCCCGAGGCTACAAACCAGACCGATACTGGTGAGCAGTTCATTGGTCGACAGGTAGGACATCGCATAATACGGCGCACCAATGAGTGCATACGTCAGTAATTGCAGACCAATCCAGATGGGGACGAGTTGCACGGTCACAATCAACGGTTGCCGCCAGTATTCGAACAACACCCGCAGCATGGCTGCAGCGCAGAAGGTATGCAAGAGGGCGAGGAGGAACGAAAAGGGGATTCCCAGTGCGGCGATTTCGTTGTCGTACGACCAGAGTCCTGTTTGCACGCCGAGGAGTTCAATCACCCAGAAGTAGATAAACATCCCACCGATGACGGCCCACGATTGCACACTTCCATAGTCACCGAACTGACGACGCAATCCCATAAAGATGACCAGCGTCGGGAAGACCATGACCCAACCGCCATACAGGGTGATTGCGGGCACGAAGTCACCGATGATGGTCGACAGTGACGGGTCGTAGGCAATGCCGTAGAGGAGGTGCCAGAGGGGCGTTCCCATACCTGCGACCATCGCGGTGAGTGCGACGATGACAAAGACCGGCGAACGGGTCGAGACTCCGATGTAGCCACACAACAGCAATACCACTGCGGTGGCGAGGAATAGGATGATTTCCATAGGGGAATCCTCTTTCCTACGGTGTTACATGCCTTTGTAGTCTCGGATTTCACCATCAGTAATGGTGAACAGACTGGTGGTGAGGCCATGGGCATGTTGACGCATGTCCTGCGTAATTTGGAGCGATACCGCGGTGACGCGATCCGGGTCGTCGTCACTAAACACAACCATAAAATCGCGGTTGGGGATACCGATGACCAGGTTACCGGGGATGTTGCGGGCTGCCTGCTGGATGAGGTCGGGGAGCAACAGCCGGGCGGCGTCGAGCCCGTCATTGACATTGAAAATCACGACTTGTTGTGATCCCTTGCCGGCGAGATGATACGGGATGTCTTGGGATTTGGCGGTCAGGTTGCGCATCGCTTGCTCGTGGACGGCCTGCTCACTGACGCCCCAACGTTCGATTTGTGTCTCGGTCAGATACGACAACCGGCCACGATCGCGGATGGCATAGGTGAGGATCAAATCTGCCAAGAAGAGCCGGTAGATGATTGGTTCGGCACCGCGATCTACCATGTCGACGAGAAGTGCGATTGGCTTGAGCTGTGGGACGATGAGTTCGGCAATCGTCTGAAAGCCCAAATCAGGCACGCCCTGTTCGCCTTTGCTGACGCGCAACAAGGTACTCACGACGGCATCGATTGCATCGGGACGCCGTCGGTACGCCCGCTCGAAGGGCTCGATGGCGATGGGAAGCGATACATCACCACGGACGACGACGATGTCGGTACCAACCTGTTGGACATCGGTGATGGACTCATCGAGCTCGGGAAGGGTGGTCATGAGGTACGCGATAAATGTATCGAACTCGTTGCTGGGTGTCATAGGATGTCCGTATGAAAGGCGTCGACGATGGCGGCGACGCTGAGCGATGCAATGACCTGTTGCTGGCGCGTGAATGTGACCTGTGGCCGCGCCGATACCGTCCCGATCCGCGCATGCGGAATGCCAGCCACTGCGGCAGCGAACGCCGCTTCGGCTGCAGGTGCGATTTCGACCACGAAGCGGGTGGGGCTTTCGCTGTACAAGCGTACCCACTCCGAGTCGCTGTGCGCAGGGAGCGCATCGAGGTCGATTTCTGCGCCGAGGCGCCCGGCGAGCGCCATTTCGGCCACGGCCACGGCCAATCCGCCTTCGCTCAGATCGTGACAACTCGATACCATGCCCTGTTGGATGGCATGATGGAGGGCCGTCAGCGTCTGTGGTGCACGTGCGAGATCGACCCGCGGGATGCGCCAATCACTGCCGGGCACCGCACCGACGATGCGACTGACATGCGCGCCAGCCATCGCAGCGTCGGTCATACCAATGATATAGACGGCATTGCCCGCTGCTTTGAAGTCGCTGGTCTGTGCGTGCCGAATGTCGTGGTGATATGCCATGGCCGAGATCAGCAATGTACCAGGGATCGCCGTGCGTACGCCCTGGGCGTTGCGATATTCGTTGTTGAGCGAGTCCTTCCCCGAGATAAACGGGGTACCGTAGGCGATGGCTGCGTCGTGGCACCCCGCAGTTGCCCGTGTGAGTGCCCCCATCCGGTCGGCCTGCTTGGGGTCGCCCCAGCAGAAGTTGTCGAGGATTGCACATGCCTGGGGGTCTGCACCGACGGCGACGACGTTGCGGAGCGCCTCGTCGATTGACAGCAGCGCCATCCAGTATGGGTCGTATTGACTGAGCTGCGGTGCCATACCGCATCCAATAGCAATCCCGGTCATCGTCTGCGGGTGAATCTGGAGCACCGCTGCATCACCCGGGCCGTCGCTCTGTGCTCCGACCAACGGTTTGATAATCGAGCGACCCTGGATCTCGTGATCATAGCCGCGGATAATCTGCTCGCGACTGGCGATGTTGGGGTGGCTGAGGAGCGCACTGATGACGTCTGCATGCGGCTGTGGGTGCCAGGCTGGGGCTGGGGTCTGGTCAGCCTGCCAGGTGGCGGTCAGTGTGCGCTGCGGGCGCCCGTCGTGCAAAAAGTGCATGTCGACATCGACGACACTGCGGCCCTCGTAGGTGACCGTCAGCCGACCGCTCCCGTCGAAGGTGCCCACCGCGGTGGCTTCGACTTCTTCGGCGGCACACATGGCCAACAGGGCTGGCAGGTGTTGTGGTGGGACGGCCATCACGATGCGTTCTTGGGCTTCGGAAAGCCAAATTTCCCATGGTTGCAAGCCCGCATATTTGAGCGGGACGGTGGTCAGCTCGACCCGTGCACCGGTTTGTTCACCCATTTCGCCGATTGCCGATGACAGCCCACCAGCACCGCAGTCGGTGATCGCGCTGTACAGACGAGCGTCGCGGGCCTGGATGACAATATCGATCAGCTTCTTTTCGGTGATGGGATCGCCAATCTGGACCGCACTGCCGGCTTCTTGGGCGGTGGTATGCGTCAGCTCGATGGACGAAAACGTCGCCCCGTGGATGCCATCGCGACCGGTACGTCCGCCGAGCACCACGATTGCATCACCGGCCGAGACATTGCGTGGGTGGCTATTGCGCGGAGCGATACCGACCGTACCGCAGAAAACCAGCGGATTGGCGATATAGCCGGGGTCATAAAAGACCGCACCGTTAACAATGGGGACACCGATTTTGTTGCCGTAGTCTTGGACGCCAGCAACCACCCCGTGGGCGACCTGGAGCGTCGGCAGGACGGTCCCTCCAAAGGTGCTCAGGTCAGCCGCTACCGGGCCGAAGCAAAAGACATCGGTGGCAGCAATGGGTTTGGCCGATACGCCGAGGACGTCGCGGAGCACGCCGCCCATCCCGGTATTGGCACCACCGAACGGTTCGAGTGCCGACGGATGGTTGTGTGTCTCGACCTTGAACGAGAGTTCTGTGTCGTCATCGAAGGCCACAATACCTGCGTTGTCGACGAATGCCGAAATGAGGGTCAGCTGGCGCAGGTTGGGTGCTGTGGCGGTGGTGGCGCGCATTAGGTGCGTTTTGATGAGGCTGTCGATGGTCGCACTGGTACCGAGTTCGAGCAAGGCAGGATGGAGGTGTGCGGCATCGGCAGGGATCGTCGGTGCGTCGCCAGCATAGACCACGCGCCCTTTGAAGGTTTTGTGGGAGCAGTGTTCGCTCCACGTCTGGGCAATGGTCTCGAGTTCACCATCGGTGGGATCACGATCGACGCGCCGGAAGTAGGCTTGGATGGTGCGCATTTCGTCGAGGTCGAGCGCCAATAATCCCTCGGTGCTGGCCTGCACCAACCCCGCGTCGTCGAGGGCCCGCAGCGCTACCGTGGCGATGTGGCTGGGGCGTTGGACCGGTGCTGCGACCAGTTGCATATAAAAGGCAATACGTGCGGCTGTATCGCCTGCGTTGAATGTTTGGCAGAGTTCGATCAGGTCGTTGTGCCGCAGTGGTGTGCCGGCAGTGCGTGTGGGGTAGCGCCGCAGGGTGCGTACCGCTGCCAGGATGATGCCCAGGTGGCGCGCGCCGGTGGCGATGCTTTCGGCTTCGTTATCGGTCACACCGGGTCGGTACGCGACTTCATCGCTGGGGTGGGTGAGCTGGTCGAGACTCGCGCTGGCGAGGTCGTACCAGGCAGCCTGTTGGGTAATGGGGTCAGCAAGGAGTGCGGTTGCCAGCAGGGCAACGCCAGATGGGTTGAGCGTGCCACGGAGCAAATAGAGTGTTTGTGCGTCGGCATGATTGCGGGTGGTGACAACGACCAAATAAACCGACATACATACCTCGCTCTGCGGCAATCAATAGCCTTCAGTATAGCGGTTTTGGCGCACGATGGTCAAGCATTCGAGCCGATATGGTATGATAAAAACTGTTTTGGGAATACAAAGGAATGTGCATGCAGAAGCCTCAAATCGCTGTTTGTGCACCGCTCGATGCAATCAGTCAACGGCTGACACAGGGATTTGTGTTGGTGGGTGGGATTTCGACCCTGCCAGCATTGTTCCTCGCGTTGAGTGGTTTGCTCATGTACCCCCTTGCATTCTATGGTGCGTTGGTCTGTGCTGCAGTGGCTGCGGGATTTTTGACGTTCCTGGTCTTGTCGTGGGCAGGGATGCCCACCCAGATCCGGATCGAGACCGACGCGCTGGTGATTGAACGCCGCTGGCAGCGGGCCGTCCGCATCGGCTACGAGACCATCGAAGCAGTGACAGTCTTGCCGGTTGCCACAGATATGCGCGCGACGCGATTTGCGTTTAATGCAGGGGTATTTGGCTACCAAGGACCGTTCATCTCGGAGCGCTATGGGCGGTTTTTTGCGTATGCAACAGATCGCGACAAGACGGTCGCCATAGCTCGGCGTGGCGCGCCGATGCTGGTGGTGAGTCCGCTCCTGCCCTTTGCCTTTGTCGGCGCACTGCGTGAAGCGTTGACGCAAAAGAAGGATGCCTAATGCGTTTTGCTGCGACCGACGCACTGGATTTTCGCTGCGTCTATACCCACTACGAACCGGGCGAACTCCACACCGACGGGCGGCGCTATCTGCCCACACATTGGCTCCTGACCGCGGCAGTCCCGACAGGTGCGGCAGCCTGGACTGCACCGTCATACCGCTTGCCCGTGGTCGATCGCCATCATCGCTGTGGTGCCCACGCTGAGGGGACGGTTGTCCGTGTGCAGTTGGTGTTGTTGCTGAGTCAGTTCCGGCTCCAGATTGGACCACACAAGCTCGGATTCGAGCCGGTTGCGGGTGGCATTGCGGGCGCGCCGTTGGTACATGGTCGGGTGACGCAGGTCGCGGTGTGGGAGGTCCCTGAGACACCGTTGCCTTATCAGTCCCTGTATTGTGAGTATGTGATTAACATCGGAGTAGGCACAGTGGGTGTGCGTACTCATGCGACCGCAGCCGATTTGGGTCAATTGTTGGGGACCAATCAGCTTGCGGTCGGTGACTGGGTGACGGTCCGTCGCCCCCGTATCGATGTGTTGGGGATGGATGTCGTAGTGGATTGATATCGACAATCTTTTGACACGTGCCGAGATTGTGATAATATACACGTGCTACTGGAATCCCTTCCCGGGAAGCGATTTATCCAAGAGGAGAAACTTATGAAGATTTCTGTACGTGCATTTGCAGTCAGCGTCTTGTTGGTCAGTGCAATGGCATTGGCAGCATGTGGTGGTGGCGCAAGCAGCGGCGCAGCCAACGGCGCGCTCGAAGTCGGTTCCGACGGCGAGAACCTGGCCTACAACAATGTCGCGTTGACGGCCAAGGCCGGCGAAAAGGTCACCCTGACCTTCAAGAACAACTCGACCGCACAGAGCCACAACCTCATCATCGTCAACGGTGGTGATGATGTCGCAACCGCAGTCGACGAAGCCGGTGCAGAAGCAGGCGATGCCGCTGGCTACGTGCCCGCTGACGCATCGACCATGATTGCGCACACTGCATTGTTGGCCCCAGGCGCCAGCGAGACGATTGAGTTCACCGCTCCAGCCGCCGGCACCTACACCTTCGTATGCACCTACCCAGGGCATTACGGCGGTGGCATGAAGGGTGTTTTGACCGTCAACTAAGACGATCAGCACGACCTCCGACGCAATGCGTCGGAGGTCGTTTTTTTGTTTCTTTTTTCGAATGGGTACGACACGTCATCGCTTGACGTACTCGGCAGCAGTGGGAGCATGTCAACGAGCCTGGCATAAGCATCGGATGATCCATACGTCTGCCGAGTGGGTGTGGGTGACAGAAAGGTCAGCGCGTCTCGGTGACTTTGTTCAACCCAATCGGGGCATTTGCGTCGCGCCCGCGGGAAGCGGCAGTTGCTGCAGCGACGCGTTGCCAGGCCACGATGGTCGCGATGGGTGCAAGCCGTTCGTCGCAGACGGGGATGGGTAGCGCGATATCGGCAGCACTGCAGTGATCGCGCGACGAACTCGCTACCACAATACGTGCGCCGGCTGCACGGACGCGTTCGATGAGCTGGGCGGTGTCGTGGTGGCTGACGCCGGTATCACCGCTCAGCATGACCGGGAAGTGCCGTTCGACGGTCGTGACCGGCCCATGGAGCACATCGGCCGATGAGTACCCCTCGACCGGCAACCCACTGAGTTCTTTGATTTTGAGGGCTGCCTCGAGTGCAGTCGCGTACTGCAACCCACGCCCAATGCTCATCGCCGCAGATCCGGATGCAATTAGTTGGGCTGCCGCATCGATGGTCGCCTGCGGGATGGCAAGCACCCCGGCAAGCACATCGGGGAGTTCGTCGAGAGCGTCGAGCAAGCGCCCGTCACCGGCGAGATGCCCCGTCAACAGGGCAATGGTGGCCAGCTGATTGGTGTAGGTCTTGGTGGCAGCCACGCTCTGCTCGATCCCGGCAGTGATGTCGAGATGATAGGCGGCCGCCTGGGCAAGCGGTGACTCCGGCTTGTTGGTAATGGCGACCGTGAGTGCCGATTGGCGGCGTGCGCTCGCGACGTACTCACAGATGTCGGGTGAACGCCCCGATTGCGAAATGCCCAGCACGAGCGCCTGGCGAAAACGCAATGCGACACCGTATAGGGTCGTCAACGACGGAGTCGCGAGACCGACCGGGAGTTGGAGCATCATGCCGAACAGATATTGGGCGTAGCGGGCTGCATTGTCGGAAGTCCCACGGGCTGCGATGAATACCGCATAGGGATCGTGTGTGATGATGTGCGCTGCAACAGCCGCAGTGTGTGCTGATTGGCTGAGGACAGCACGGATGGTATCGGGTTGGCTGTGTATCTCTTGATCGAGGAGGGTGTGTGCCATTGGGTACCTCGTGATGCACTCTTTTGGGCAGTATACCTGATGCACGAAGGGACAAGACTGACGGGCTGTACCGGTCTGTGCCGGAACAGGCGGCTGCGTGCGGGTCTTTTTGTGCGGTTAACCCAAATTTGCGATGGGTTGCAATGAACGTTAACACTGCTGTGCCATGCTGATAGTGAGTTTTCAGTGGAGGAAGTAATGCATACACACCAGATGCACATTGCTGATTTGCACGTCCATACCACCATCAGTGACGGACATGCAAGCCCCGAAGACGTGATTGCCTATACGCTGGCGCATACATCAGTGACGATGATTGCCATCACCGATCACGACCAAATACACGGGGCCAAACGGGCTGCGGCAGCCGCCGAAGGCACGCGCCTGCAGGTTATCATCGGCGAAGAAATCTCTTCGCGTGACGGGCACATTTTGGCCTACTTCATCCAGGACCGCATCGCCCCTGGGTATAGCACTGCAGACACGATCCGGGCCATCCACGAACAAGGTGGATTGGCCGTGGCGGCACACCCCTATGACTGGATGGTGCGTTCCTGTGGTCGGGCAGGGTTACTGCGACGGGCCGCAGGCAGCACACCCGAATGGCAATTCGACGCCATCGAATCGCTCAACGCCAGCCTACGCCCACGTGCAGCCAACACCCAGGCAGCCGCGGCAGCCACGGTGCTCGGGTTGCCGGTTATCGGTGGCAGCGATTCGCATTGTGTGACGACTATCGGCTATGGATACACGACGTTTGCTGGCGCTTCGGCTGCAGATTTGCGCACGGCGATTGCGCAGCATCGCACCATTGCGGCGGGGCGCCACTGGTCGTGGGGCGATATGGCAGAAGCCGGCGCCCGCTTGTTGACGCGGACCCTCAACCCATGGGCCGTGCGCGCCTAGGTTTTGCCCGGTGAGAGCGAAATAGTGGATAATGTCACCATTCGCTACAGAAAGGCAAAGCCATGAGTGACAGCGCACGTGACTGTTTGATGCGGTTGTTGGGGACCACGAGCCCCTCGGGTGACGAGATAGCGGCAGCCCGTGTATGGCGCCATGAGGCCCAAGGCTTTGCTGATCGGGTCTGGGGAGATGTCCTCGGGAGCTCATACGCAGCCGTTGATGGCGGCGAGCCACGTGTCTTGTTGGCGGGGCACATCGACGAAATCGGCTTGATGATTTCGCACATCGACGACAAGGGGTTCTGCTACTTCCAACCCATCGGTGGCTGGGACAGCCAGGTGTTGGTCGGTCAGCGCATCCGCATCCTGGGTCGGAACGGCGTGGTGCGTGGGGTCATCGGCAAAAAACCCATCCACTTGATGACGCCGGACGACCGCAGCAAGGTCTCGAAAATCGAAGATTTGTGGATCGACATCGGAGCCACCTCGTTGGCCGAAGCCAATGCGTTGGTGCGTGTCGGCGCGTCAGCGGTCATCGACGCAGATCCACTGGTATTGGCCAATGGCCGGATTATCGGGCGTGGCGTCGACAACCGTATCGGAGCATTTGTGGTGCTCGAAGCACTGCGTCTGTTGGCAGCGGACCGTCCGCATGCGAGTGTTGCAGCGGTTGCAACCGCCCAAGAAGAAATCACCTTCGCCGGCGCAATGACCTCGGCTTTTTCGTATGACCCACACGTGGCCATTGCGGTGGATGTGACCTTCGCCACCGATCACCCCAACGCCAGCCGCAACTCGCAAGGTGATATCGCCATCGGTGGTGGCCCCGTGTTGACCCGCGGATCCGCCAATGCGCCGTTGTTGGTCGAAATGCTGATCGAAACCGCCGAAGCCAACAATATCCCGTTCTGCATCCAAGCAAATCCATCCCACACGGCCACCGATGCCGATGCCATTCATACGGCCCGTGGCGGTGTGGCGACAGCGGTTATTTCGATCCCCAATCGCTATATGCACTCACCCAACGAGATGATCGACATCAACGATGCACTCAATGCAGCCAAGTTGATCGCCGCGTTTGTGCGCCGGTTGAACGCAGATACGTCGTTTGTACCAAGATAATTAGGAATGATGAATTATGAATTAGGAATTATGAATTAGGAATTATGAATTGGTTTTGTTGTGTTGTGCGGTGCTTTTGCAAAAAGCACCGCACATGGTTTTTAGCAGCACAGTCAAGGTAGGAACAGGCAGTGTGTAGCGCATCCGCATCCGCAACTGATAACTGATAACTGATACCTACTAATTACTAATTACTAATTACACAGTAAGGGCAGCCCATTCGTCATACCGCGTAAGCAGGGTGCGTTCGATTTCGCTGTAGCGTGCTGCCAAGGCAGCGATGCGTTTGGGGTCGGTCTCGACGCCCGACAGTGCGCTGGTAATGTCGTTCTTTTCGGCTTCGAGGGCGGCGATTTCTTGTTCGATTTGTTCGCCACGGCGTTGCCGTTTGCGTTGATCGCGCTCTTGGTCTTTGCTGAGCGCGGGTGCCGGAGCCGCCTTCGCCGGTGTAGGATTTGCAGCAGTAGCGGCTTTGGGCACCGTCGGATTACCCAGTGCGGTACTGGCACGCTTGGTTTGGGCTTCTTTGGCTTCTAAAAGCTCGCGGTGCTCGCTGTAGTTGCCGTCGAACACGGTGATTTTGTTGTTGTCGACCGTCCACAGGGTATCTGCGACGGCGTCGATGAAGTAGCGGTCATGTGACACAAACAAAATGGTGCCGTCGTACTCATTGAGCACGTCTTCGAGGGCTTCACGGGCACCGATATCGAGGTGATTGGTGGGTTCGTCGAGGATGAGCAGATTGCCGCCAATGAGGGTGAGTTGTGCCAATGCAACACGCCCGCGCTCGCCACCCGACAGCGTCCCAATGCGCTTGAAGACATCATCGCCAGAGAACAAAAAGCGGCCCAAAAAGGTCCGTGCCTCGGTCTCTTTGATGAGCGGGCGGACGCGGCGCATTTCGTCGAGGATTGAGTTGGACATGACCAATCCTTCGTGCGCCTGGGCGTAGTAGTTGATCTGGACGTTGCTCCCCAGCCGGGCATGGCCGCGGAGCGGCGGCAATTCGCCGACCATGGTGCGTACCAGCGTTGTTTTGCCGCTGCCATTGACCCCCATCAGTGCGACGCGTTGTTGGCGGCGTAGCACCAGTTCGGGGATGTTGATCAGGGTAACATGCTGGTTGTTGGGTAGGATGTAGCCGATATCCATGCGTTCGAAGACCATCACCTGGTCACCGCCACGCTGGCTCGCTTGCATGGCAAGGCTGAGCTTTTTTTGCTCTTCGGGGCGCACCATGACACTTTCGACCTTGCCGCTGCCGCCTTGCCAACCTTCCTTCATGCGTTCGAGGCGGCGTTCACGACCGCGTGCTTGGGTCGACAGGGTGCTGTTTTTGTAGCGCCGGATGAACGATTCGAGGCGGGCTATTTCTTCTTGTTGGGCCTGATACTGCTTCCACATCAACTCCATTTTTTCGGCTTTGAGCTGCTGGAACTTGATGTATCCACCAGGGTAATCGCCGTCGAGTCGGCCGAAGGCTATCTCGAGCGTACGATTGGTCACACGGTCGAGGAAGTAGCGATCGTGCGAGACGACAATCAGGGTACCGTCCCAGCTTTTGAGGAACTTCTCGAGCCACTCGAGTGCGGCCAGGTCGAGGTGGTTGGTGGGCTCGTCGAGGAGCAGAATGTCGGGGCTCGACAAGAGGATGGCTGCCAGGGCGGCCCGGGTCTTCATCCCACCCGAAAATTGTGATAGGCGTTGTGGGCCGTGGTATGCGGGGTCAAAGCCGAGGCCGGTGAGCACGCGTTCGATGGTACGTTCGATGTCGTAGCCACCGGCATGTTCGAAGCGCGACAGCAATTCGCCGTAGCGGTCCATCCGGTCGGCCCAGTCGGGATGATCGGTGTCTGCGATGTCGTGCTCGAGGGTGGTGATTTCGCTCTGCATCGTATGCAAGGCGACGAGTGCTTCGTCGAGCAGACCACGGAGGGTTTGGGTATCGTCGAAGCGGGCCTCTTGGGCCAAATACGACATGCGGATGCTCCGGGCGGTCGAAATCGACCCCGAACTCGCAGCTTCTTGGTTGGCGATGATGCGCAACAGGGTACTTTTGCCGGCGCCATTGACGCCGACGATGGCCACCCGTTCGCCACGTGCGACATTGAAGCTGACACCCGAAAAAATATTGGCCGCGCCGAAAAACTTACCGACGTTGTGTACCGTGAGAATCGACATCGCTCCGTCCAAACTTGTCTATTGTGGCAGTGAATGTTCTGTAGGGGGGACGGGCAGGCTGCTCCGTGCAATGCTCATGCCGAGCAAACTGCCGATCAGCGAAAACACCAGTGATAGGAGACCAGAGACAACCCCAAAGGCGGCAGTCCCCCAGATGGCAAATGACAATCCGCGGCGCAATGACGGGATATCGAGGTCAATGTCGGGCTGGATGTCTCTCATTTGGGACAAAATCTGACGCAGTGCGGCATCGTCGACCATCGTGCTAAACAAACCACCGACGAGCACCCAAAAAAAGATGCTCCCGAGCAGTGCACCGATGCCTGCGACCACACCCGCGGTAACGGCTTGACCGGTTATCTCGTCACGGTCGGGATGCCATTTGGCAGCAAAGAACCCGGCAGGCATTGCCATCAACAAGGCTGCAATGGGTACCACACAGCACCCGATAAGCCCGGCTGGATTGCCTGCTAAGAGAAATACGGGGACAAATCCCAATATCGTGGCACATATCATAATGACGAGTTGAGGGAGAAAAAAGACCAGCCCGGCTTTGGTTCCTGCACTCATATAGCCCTCCCTTTTGCACAATCCATCTCATTATACCCGACACACCACAATATGGGATACTGATGCATTCTGATGCGCATTCCTGTCTGTTTTGGGCATGCATGGTAAAATACCAAAAAACCGCGGAGTTGCCCTCGTGACAGTACCTAACCGTATCCGTACAGCGACCATCGTGCTCTGCATGCTCTGTATTGGGGCAGTGGCATGCCTCACCATGATTTTTGGCACGGCACCACGCTCGGTCGACATCCCCGTCACAGACGAAGCCCTGGTCAGTGGGGTCTGGGGCAACGACGGCTCCGGCGTGTGGAGCAACGGTCAGAGCATCATCGCTGTCGATCGGTTGCCCTGGACACCCTGGAGCGTCATTGCATTTGATTGGTTGCGGCCACCCGGCGACCCGTTGACGGTCACCCTCAGCAGTGGCCCGCTGAATGTCGTCGCCACCCCTGACCTGAGTGCACGGCGCGTGCAGATATTGTTGCCTCAGCCACAGCAACGCAGTGCGTTCCAGCTGAACAGCGCGACGCGTCGTGTCGATGGTGATCGGCGTGATCTCGGCGTGTTCTTTGATCGTGTGGTCCTCCAACGGCTGCACATACCCACTGGGGCGTTTGTCATCATGCTCCTCGGCTATGCATTGCCGGTGTTGGGGGCGGCAGTCTGGTTGTGGCGTGGCCAATGGTTCGGGGCGGCAGTCTACGCAGCGTATGCAGTGCTCTATCTGACCTTGCTCTGGCAAGAGGTCCAGACAGGGTTTGCCTACCCGTCATTGTTGCTTGTCTCACCCTGGCGCGAGCTGTTGAGTCTGTTTTTTGTGCTCATGGGCGTGCGCCGGCCATATGCAGGCGAGGTTGTCATCCCCCGAGGTGGGCGGCGCTTCGGCTTGGACTTTGCGCGCGGGACTGCGCTGCTCATCGTCTTGGTGGCGCACTTTATCCCGTTGATGTTGCCCGAGTGGAGCCAAAACCGCGACATTTTTCGCTGGTTCTTGATTACCGGGGCGATGGCCGTCGATACGTTTTTTACGCTGAGCGGCTATTTGATTGGGGCGATTTTGTTGCGCAGCCTGCCGCGCTTTGGGCAGCCGACCATGTTGCGTTGGTATTTGGCGCGGCGCTGGCTCCGGACATTACCGGCAGCGTACATTTCGATGGTCGTGGTGTGGCTCATTGCTGCCCCCAAAAGCCTGAGTGATTATCTGTGGAGTCTGTTTTTTCTCGGGACAATGAATCCCGCCCGTGTGTCTGAGGAGTTCGGCTTCTGGTGGAGCTTGGGCACCGAAGAATTGTTCTATCTCCTCTTCCCATTGCTGCTGTACGTCACCGTCAAACGCTTCCCAGCGCAACGGGCATTCGTGCTGACATTGGCGGTCTTCGGGTTGGTACCGTTTGTGGTGCGACTCGTCGGTGGGTTGGTGCTCCCGCCCGAGATCGCCGGCAATCTCGATTACGCACCGTATGCACGCATTGACTCGATGTTGTGGGGCATTTTGATTGCCTGGGTCCGGAGCGCCCGGCCCGAATGGTTCAAATGGCTCGCCGTACATGGGGTCGCACCCGGCATATTTGTCTTTGCGGTCGGGTATATGCTGGCACTCGACCCACAACGCTGGTTTATGGCGACACTATTGTTCTCGCACGTATTGGCGACGTTGGGGTCGGCGCTGTTGTTGCCGCGCCTCGAGCAGATACGCACGCTCGGCTGGAGCGTGGCCGATCGAGCAATAAGCTGGGCAGCATTGGTGAGTTATTCGGCGTACCTGTATCACACGATGGCGATGCACCGGACCCATATCTGGTTCGGGTCGTCTGACTCGGTGCCACAGATGCTCGGGTTGTTGGTGCTGTATTTGACGATGACATTTATGCTTGCCGGGGTGAGTTTCTATTGGGTCGAGATACCGTTTTTGCACTGGCGCGACAAACACTACCCCGAAAAAGATTCGTAAATCCCTAGCTCCTTCCTTTGGTATAGTGACGAGAGTCCACCCTGCGCAGACAGAACACCCGCATGCACCGATTGTTGCCCATCCTGGCATATTTGATTGGTCTCTGCATCGTCACCTACGGAGCGCTGCTGATAACCATCAGCGCGCCTGTTCGTCCGCACATCGCGCTCGGTGACCCGCTGGCGGTCCAGGGGGTGTGGGGCGATGAAGGCGGCACCGCCTGGAGCAAAGGCGACACCGTTGTGGTCCGCGACCGCCATGGCTGGGCAGATTGGCGTGTGCTCGCCGTGTCGATGCACGCTCCGACCGATACGCCGGTCGCGGTGGTGGTGACGATCAACACCCAGCGCGTGGAGCTCGTGGTGACGCAACAACCGCGCACCCTGATGCTCCTCGATGCAGTCAGCGCACCTGATGCGCCACTACGCATCCAGAGTCCCACAACCGTCGTGGCCGGCGATCGGCGCGCGCTCGGGGTGCGCATCGGTGCACTGACCAACACCCGACTGGCACAGCCGCCCGCACGGGTCCTCTGGGCGGTGCTGCAGTGGATGCTCCCCTTGGGTGCAGCGGCGCTGTGGTTGTGGCGCCGTGGCGTGCTGGGCGCAGGGGCGTGGGGTGCGCTGGCGACGCTCCAGTTGGTGATGCTCCAGCAAGAGCTGGCGACCGGCTATGCCAATCCGACATTGCTATTGGTATCGCCATGGCGCGAGCTGTGGAGCATCCTGATGGTGCTGGCAGCGTTCTGGCCGGCGCGACCTGCTACAGCGGTCGAGGATGTCCAGGGCCGACGCATCGGGTTGGACCTGCTCCGCGCGGTTGCGGTCGGCTGTGTGGTGGTGGCACACGGGTTGCCGTTGTTGTTCCCCAGTTGGAACAGCGAGCGCGCGATTTTTCGCTGGTTTGTCAGCGCCGGCGACGTCGGGGTCGACATCTTTTTTGCCCTCAGCGGCTACCTCCTCGGTGCGATTCTGCTCCGGGGATTGCCGCGATTCGGTCACTGGGATGCAGTGCGGCGCTTTTGGGCCCGGCGCTGGTTGCGCACCTTGCCGGCTGCCTATGTATCGGCGCTCCTGGTGTGGCTGATTGCTGCGCCACGCGATATCGGTGGCTACCTCCAGAGTATCTTCTTTGTCGCCACACTCAATCCGGCGGTCCTCCCCAGTGAGATGGGCTTTTGGTGGAGCCTCGGTGCCGAAGAAGCGTTTTATCTGCTGTTCCCCCTCGTGTTGTTGCCGTTGCTCCGGCTCCTCCCAGGGATCCGCGCATACATGGTGGCACTGTCACTTATTGGGTTGAGTGCCTTCGCGGTG
>CAIPUQ010000399.1 GCA_903868295.1 uncultured Roseiflexaceae bacterium | reverse complement strand
ATGCTGCCAAATTGCGGGAACACGTCCATCGATCGACGACCCTCGACGATGCACGCACCTTGATCGAAGATTTCTTCGCCCAACACAGCGACCCTGCGCTCGTCTCCGCTTCGTAGATACCGCGCGCCAGAGCGCAACAAAACCCCCCCACAGCGGCGAACGCGGTGGGGGGGTTGTTCGCGACGTTACTTGTGCTCGGGCAGTTCTTTGGCGATTGCAGGGATGATGAACAACGCAGCGACGGCGTGCATCACGTTGAACCAGATCGCCGTGGTGATGCCGGCCGACAAAAACGGTGGCAGACCATAGAGTGTCACGGCAATAACGGTGCTCAGCACCCAGGTGCGTCGTGGGGTGGCTGTGCGCTGCGCGATGAACGACACGATCAGGCTACCAATGATACCCAGCATGGCGGTGAAGATGAACGGTTGGTACACGGTCAGGGTCTCTTCGGCGGGCATCAGCACGACCAAATCACCACTGACTGCGGTGGCGATGTAAAAGACAATGGTATTGACGACTGCTGCCATCAGGGCAGCAATTGCGGCGGGCTTGGCTATCTTCTGCATGGGGTTTGCTCCTATCGCGTATGATGATGTAGTTCGTTAGCGAACTATCTATGTAGTACGATAACGTACTATTATTCCGTTGTCAAATCGAATGGCCCGTGTCACAATACGGATGTGATGTACGGAAGAGGGGGCAGGAATGGCACACGAGCATGAGGCGCTGGCAGCAGCGTTGTTGCAATTCGGCCCACTCTACCGGAGTTGGGTGGAGCAGTGTGCACCAGTGGATTGTCAGGGTGCTCGGGTGCGCCTGTTAACGATGCTATACCACAAGCCGTCGTTGCCGATGGGCTTTTATGCGCGGATTCTGGGCATCTCGAAGGCACACATGACCACGGTGGTCGATGATTTTTTGGCGGCTGATTTGGTCACGCGGAGCCACGACACACACGATCGCCGGGCCGTGCTCCTGTGTCTGACCGACAAAGGTCGGGTACAAGCTGCGGCGGTGTGGGAACAGTGGGTGACCCAGAGTGCGCTTGCATTTGCCGATATCAGCGCGGCCGAAAAAGAAGTTTTTTTGGCGGTGTGTGGCAGAGTCTCCGAACGCATGAAGGGGACGAGTTGTCCGCTGCAAGATACATCCTGTTAGGAAGGAACGCCATGCACATCCTCATCCCCGATACCATCGAACTCCATATGCCAGTGGGTAGCGATACGTTCCAGATCTACGACGCCACCGCGCCGTTCGATGCGCGCCACGCCGCTGCCGAGATGCTGGTCACCTGGGCCAATACCAATGCCAATATGCAGTCGGCGACGCAGCAGTTAGCGCAATTGCGGCTGGTGCAGACGTTGTCGGCCGGACCGGATCAGGCAGTTGCAGCGGGTTTTGCGCCGCACATCCAGATTTGTTCGGGGCGCTCGCTCCACGACGGCCCCGTGACCGAGCATACATTGGCGTTGATTTTGGCACTGCAACGACGCATCCCCGAGTTGCTCGCTGCCCAAAAACGCAACGAATGGGTGAGTGCGATGGTCCCCGCCCAGGCAGCTGCCGCGACGCGTCAGCAGTATACGCTGGCAGGGGCGACGGTCGTTATTTTGGGATTCGGTTCGATTGCCGCCACGCTGACGCCAGTGTTGCGCGCGTTGGGTGCCCATGTCATCGGCGTCGCGACGCGGGCTGCCGAGCGGGCTGGGACGCAGGTGGTGGCCTGGAGCGACCGTGCTGCGGTATTGGCACATGCCGATGTGGTGGTGTCGATTTTGCCGCACACCACAGAGACGGACAAAATCTGCGGCGCGGGATTTTTTGGGCTGCTCAAACCAACGGCGCTATTTGTCAATGTCGGTCGTGGCAAAACGGTCGACGAAAACGCCCTGATTGCAGCGTTGCGGGCCGGTCAGTTCCGAGCGGCAGCAGTAGATGTCACGGCCGTCGAGCCGTTGCCGGCGGACTCGCCGCTGTGGGAGTGCCCCAATCTGCTGTTGACACCGCACGTCGCCGGCGGGCGACCGATCAACGCTGCGGCGCTGGTGCAGGCCCAGATTGCGGCATACAAGGCTGGTCAGTCACTCCAAAATCTCGTCAGTCGCTGACATCGTGCGCAATGGAACAGGCAGTCTGCCGCGGCAGACTGCCTGTTTTTTGGCAAAAAACGGATGAACTACCGTTCCTTGAGCCGTTCAATCTCGTCGCGGCGGATGCGATAGAGGACTTCCTCCTCGACACGGCGTACCCCACCGATGCGATCGGCGATGACCCCGAACAAAAAGATGATGAAGCCCAGGATGAGCGACGTGCTGCCCACGGTGAGCGCTTGGTCGTTGGTGGCCACGAGGCCGAATTGGCGGCCGATGTAGACATACGCAGCCCGGCCAAGGAAGACGATTCCAATGAGCAAAAAGGGTGCAGCCAAGTACGAAAAACTCTTGAGCGGCTCGTAGGTCGCGTAGGTCCGCGCAATGGTGGCGGCCTGGCGCTTGATGAAGTTCCAATTGCCGGTGAACAAGCGCGATTGGCGCGTCACCAGGTTGGTTTTGATGGGCACATGGTGGATGGCCAGTTTGCGCTTGCCGGCCTGGATGAGTACTTCGATGGTATACGAAAAGTCGCTGGTCACAAAGGTACGCAACGCTGCCTCACGCGAGAGGGCGCGGAAGCCCGATACCGTGTCGGGGACGTCGGTGCCGGATGCCCAGCGCACAACACCCGAGCCGATGTATTGCAGGAACTTTTTGAGGGGCGAAAAGTGCTCGAGCTGCTGGACCTGCCGGTCGCCCACGACCATGTCGGCTTGGCGCGCCAAGATGGGCTTGACGAGCAACGGGATCTCGCTGCCGGGGTATTGGTGGTCGGCGTCGGTATTGACAATGATGTCGGCGCCGAGGCGCAGGCACGTGTCGATGCCGGTCTGGTAGGCATATGCCAAGCCGCGCCGGGCGGTGTGACTGACGACGTGATCGACCCCGGCAGCCCGGGCGCGGGCCACGGTCTCGTCGGTGCTGCCGTCGTCGATGAGCAATACTTCGATGACGTCGATGCCCGGGATACTGCGTGGCACGTGGCTGACGACTTCGGCGATGGTTTCTTCTTCGTTGAGCGCCGGGATTTGGACAATCAGCTTCACGGCATTTCTCCTCAGGTGCGTGTGGTCATTATACCTGTGGTTATTGAATGATACGAGGACGATCACGCGGAGCCGCAAAGGAATTAGGAATTAGGAATTAGAAATTAGAAATCTACAAATCTACAAATCTACAAATCTACAAATCATAATTCATAATTCATAATTCATAATTCATAATTCATAATTCATATCACCCGTTCATTCCCACCATCAATCGGCACTTGTGCGCCTGTGGTGCGCGAGAACGCCGCGCCGCACAGGGTCGTCACGAGGGCTGCCACGTCGTGGCTGGTGATGGTGGTGTGCAGGACGTTGTTCTTTTTGTAGTCGTCGATGCTCATGCCATAGTTGGCAGCCCGGCTGGTGAGCACGTCGTCGCTCCAGAGGCCCGTGTCGAAGACCTGATTGGGGTGGACGACGTTGACGCGGATGCCGTTGCTGCCCCATTCGAGGGCCGCGACACGGGCCAACTGCGTGATGGCGGCCTTGGATGCCGAGTAGGCTGCGGCACCAGGCCCCGGTGCAGGGACGTTTTTGGAGCCGATGATGACCACCCGGCCGCCGTGCAGCGCCTGCGCCAGCAACGGCTGGCACTCGCGGAGCAGGACCACATTGGCATCGAGGTTGATGGCCATGGTGCGGCGCCACTCGTCCATCGGCATGGCGTTGATGGCGCGGCTTTTGGGGAAGATGCCGGCGTTGAGGACCAGCATGTCGATGCCCCCAAAGGCCACCACGCCGGCATCGACGGCCGCCACGATGGCTGCGTCGTCGCTGATATCGCAGACCACGCTACAGACGTCGGGCCGGTTGTAGATGTTGGGCAAATCGGGATTGATGTCGAGGGCGACGACGGCGGCTCCGAGTCTGAGGAAGGCCTCGACACAGGCACGGCCTATCCCCGACGCAGCACCGGTGACGAGGACCACCTCGCCGCTGTGGACGGGTGGGGTGCCCGCCAGGCGCAGTTTGGCCTGCTCGAGCTCCCAGTATTCGATGGCGAACAAATCGGCATCGCCCAGCGGCGTGTAGCCGCCCAATTGCTCGGCAGCGCTGATGACCGGGATGCTCTGGCGGTAGACGTCTGCGCCGATGCGGGCGTCTTTGACCGTGCGGCCGACGGTCAGCATGCCCAACTCGGCATCGAGGACGATGCGTGGGGCTGGGTCGAGCATCGTCAATGGGGTATCGACCGTGGCCGCTTGGGTTGCAAACCAGTCGCGGTAGCGCTGTGCATAGGCTGCCACGTCACGCCCGACGAGTGGGATTTGACGGGTGCGGATGATGTGGTCGGGCGTGACACAGCCACGGGTGGACAGGTTTTCGCCGTCGGGCCGTGCCGCATACGCGCGGGTCAGCTCGTCGCGATGCGACATGACGATCATCGGCACGCCCGCTGCAACGCTGATGTGGGCCCGCAGGGTCGCACGGGGAGATCGCGCAGCGGGGAATGGAGGTACGGTCGCAGCCGCCGCGCGGGTGCGTTTTTCTGCATACTGCTCTGCTGCATCGACAGCGGCAATCATACGCTCGTAACTGGTCTGGGCATCGTCGCCCCACGTAAAAATGCCGTGATTGAGCAAGATGACCCCTTCGTGCTGCGGGGTCAGCTCGCGGGCGAACTGCAACGCGCAATGCCGTGCCAAGGCAAAGCCGGGCATGACATAGGGCACGATGAGGAAGCGTTCGCCATACAGCTCGCGCATGTATTGCACCGCGTGCGGCGTATCGAGCAAGGCCAACACGGCATCGGCGTGGGTGTGATCGACGTAGGTGGCCGGGATGATGGCGTGCAGGATAGCCTCGACCGAAGGGGTCGGTGCGCCGGCGTCGGTCATGGCGGTGCGCATGGCGTTGACCATGGCAGCATCGCTGAGGGACGGCAACTGGGCCATTCGCAAGAGCGCATCGAGGCGCACCGGCGCAAAGCCACGGGCGTCGATGGTGCCCAGATCGTGACCGCTGCCCTTGATGTAGAGCAGGGTCTCGGCGTCGCCGAAAAGGTTAGTCGTCTGGACTTTGACCGAGGTGTTGCCGCCGCCGTGCAAGACGAGGCGTTGGTCGGCGCCGAGCAGGCGCGATGTATAGATACGCAGAGCGAGGGGCGTGGTGTGCTGACGGGCATCGGCGTCGTTCCAACGGCTGTGCATGATGGACTCCTGCGACAAAGGATGTTTGGGTAGCATACCCGATTTGGTGCGGTGTTGATGTGGGGGCCGAGGCGAGGAGTATAATACAGCGGTGAAAATCAATGCCTTTCTGACAATCTGTGGCCTGTGTGGGTCGCTCTTGAGTAGCGCGTGTGCACTCCCGTCCGGCATCGAATTGCCGGTCGTGGCAACCAGCACGGTTGCGCTTTCGCCCACGCCGGCGCCGGTCTTGACGGCCTGGAAGTCGCCCGACGGGCGGATCACGCTGCAGGTGCCGACGGGCTGGCAGATCGAACACCACGAAGACGCCGGGCGTACGCTGTGGATATGGAACGCGCCGGATCAACGCGGTCTGGTGTCGTTGTTGGTTATCGCCAGCCCGACATTGCTGGCCGAACCACAGCGCCGCGAATTGTTGCTCCAGGCCGT
>CAIPUQ010000398.1 GCA_903868295.1 uncultured Roseiflexaceae bacterium | reverse complement strand
CTAATCGGGTCGGTCACTCCATACGCCTCGCACGGTACGCCGTGCGGGGCGTTGTTGTTGGGTATGCGTGATCCGGGGAGACGGGGCGTGTGCGGTAGACGTTGAGCGCCGGTATCTTCGTGCCTTCCTGACGACGCGTGAGCAGCAGTGCTGTTGCGTGCCGCATACCGCACCCGTATGGCTGGTCCGGTCCCGCAGGGGCCGGCTTTCCCCTGCGTCTGCGTCGTGTGCCACTGATCCGACCTGGTGCGAGCACGACATCTCGATGGATTGTCCATCCGCCAAATAGACCGACCCACTGCACTGCAGTGGGTCGGTAGGGCATTGGGGCGATGGTTATTGGTGGTTAGTTTTTTTGGCCGTAATACAAGAACCCAAAGCCTGCGCAGCCACAGATGAGCATCAGCATCACCAACGGCTGCGTGCTCCAGATGTGGAGACTATCGACGATGCCCGTGGTGGTCTGGAGCGCAGGATTTTTGGCGATGGGCTGGGTCAGCGGTTGCATCGGGGCTGCGGTCGGGAGCACGATTGCCGTCGGCTGGACGACGGGTTGCTGGGCGACTGCCACAACAACGGGTGCCGCCTGCGCAGCGGTCGTTGTATCAGCACGAGCGGGGTTGCTCACGCTGACCGCCGTTGCAACTGGTGCAGTCGCAGTATCGGGCACTGCTGTGGCGATGGGTGCCGTGACATCACTGGCGCGACCGCTGACGGTGGCGACGGGCAGGGCAGTTGCGTCTGTCACCACGCCGGCAGCATCGGTCGGGGCCGGCACCGCAGTGGGAAGCGCCTCGGCAGTCGCCGTGGGCGTCGGTTCGGTCGTCGCGGTCGGTACTGGCGTATAGGTCGGCGGCACGACAGCGGCCGTCGGTAATAAGCGGTCTTCGGCGTGTGCCGGCGCGGTACGGCCCATCAGGGGCACCAGCAGGATACACACCATGACGCTGATGATAAAGGGAACGGTGATACGGGTCATAGAATACCTTGCTACTACAGCGTGTACGAAAATATACCACACACTGTCGTAGAAAACGCTACCACAACCCATTGCTGAGGCATATCAGTGCACATTGACCGACTTTGTCATGAACTTGTAATCGATGTTCTCTGTGATCCTGGACGTGTAACTATTGACAGAAAAACGTAATAGTGGTATAAATAATCATTCGAGCGAAAAAGGAGAATGCCATGCGAGAACACGAACATGCCCAGATGGAAGCGACGAACGGTGCGTTGGTGGTGTTGCAATCGGTGGCCGTAGAAGTCGACGTGGTGGGGATGTACGTCGCGATGGAGACGACGCAGACCTACCAAAATCCGACCGACGATGTATTGGACGTGCGCTACACCTTCCCCATGCCGGCTACGGCAACGTTGCTGGGGGTGTCGTTTACGGTGCGCGGCAAGCAGTTTGTGGGGCAGGTGCATCCGGCCCCCGAGGCACGTGCACGCAAGCAAAAAGCAGTCGATGACGGCGACACAGTGTTGTTGCTGACGCACACTGCCGGCATGTACACGGCGAATATCGGCAATCTCGGGGCAGGCGAAACGGTCGTTGTGACGGTTCGCAGTAGTGAGTTGCTGGTCCCTAACGGCGGCACCTTGCGGATAGCGGTCCCTACCACGATTGCGCCGCGCTACGGCAACCCGGCTGCGTCGGGGCTGAGCCGCGAAGACGCGCCCGAGACAGGGATTGACGTGGTCTATCCGTTCAGCTTTGTGGCGCAGATCCATGGTGTGGATGCGGCGCAGCTGACGGTGCCGAGTCATGTGGCACAGATTGTACAGAGCGAATCACTGACGACGGTGCATATCGACGGCGCGACGATGGATCGTGATGTGGTGCTGTTGATCGGCGGGTATGGCGATTACCGGACGAGCGTGCAGGGGATGCATGCGGGGCAACAGTGGTATGCGAGCTTTGTGCAGATCCCGGTGCTGGCGGATCAGGTCGACGAGCCGATGCATGTCAAATTGTTGGTCGATTGTTCGGGGTCGATGGGTGGGACGTCGATTGTGCAGGCCCGCAGTGCCGTGACGCGGTTGTTGTCGCTGTTGCGTGACGGGGATTCGATCGCGGTGACGCGGTTTGGGAGCGACGTCGTCGATGTGACGCCGGGCCTGATGACGGTAGGGCAGACCGTGCGCAAACAGATGCAGCAGTGGATCAAGACCATCGATGCCGACTTGGGCGGTACCGAGACCGTCAAAGCATTGACGCATGTGCTTGCCATGCCGACGAACGATCATCCGTGTGTGGTGATTTTGTTGACCGACGGCGAGGCATACGGGATCGCGGCAGTCGCCAGTAAGATGAGCAAACTGGGTCACGCGGTGTACCCGTTGGTGATTGGCCATACGCCGGCCGATAGCGAGTTGCGCAAGCTTGCCGAGGCGACGCGCGGATTTTGTGAGTCGGTGACCCCCAACGAGCGCATCGACGATGCCATCACGCGGGTAGCGCAGCGCATCCGATCGATCCCGGTGGCGAAGTCGGTGCTCGACACCGGCGCTGCGGTGCGAGCCTGGCAGAGTGGGGCCGTGCCGCAGTTCCGTGGCCTGCATCAGTTGGTGACGGGTGCGATGGATCGTCCCGCAGAACAGACGTTGCAGGTCGACGGTGTGGCATACCCGTTGGTGACCCAGGTTGTGCCCGAGGCATTGATTGGGGACTTTAGTCGGACGGTGGCAGCGACGCATCTGCCCAATCTGGCCAGTCAGTTCCGCATCGACTGGGCGGTGACGCATCAGTTGGTGACCGACGAGACGTCACTGGTCGCCGTCGCGGTGCACAACCTCGACGAGAAGGTCATCGGCCACACCATAGCGGTCAAGGTGCAGCAGCAGATGGCCGAAGATTGGCATGGTGGTCGGATGCAAGCGGTTGCATACTCGATGCCGCAGTATGCTCCGATGCGCGGGGTCTATCGCAGGGCGGCAATTCTGCAGGATATGGATGTTGATTCCGAAATGGACATGGACTCCGGCCCGGCTTCAGCACCACTGATGTTGTCATCTCCACACACCTATGCTGCATTTTTTGAAGAAGACGAGAAGACGCGCGCTGCAGAGCGATTGCAACTCGTTGCACAGGTGCTCCTGGCACGCTATCCAGACGTTGCCGCCTGGTCGTTTGAACGCTTGGCAGAAGTCAATATGAATGCAGACATCATCGATGCCTGTAAGGCCATTACCGGCTACCCAGAGGCCCAAATCGTCTTGGCATTGATGATCTGTATCCTGGGTGCAGATCAGGAAGGATTGCCGGCGGATGCAGTAGCAGCCGTGCCTGCAGCGTTGATCGGTGGGCTCCGCGTGATTATCCAAAGCTGATGCTGCGGGGAGTACACCAAACGAACGTGCGAACGAGGAAACTCGTTCGCACGTTTTTTGGGTTCGATTGCGAGATATCCCCGCTAGAGTGCAATCAGTGCGGTCGCGACGAGGGTGGTGATCAGGCCGATGCGTTGCAGGGTGTTGATGGGTTCGCGGTTGACGAAAAACGCCAACAGGACGGTCACTGCAGGGTAGAGTGATGCCAGCACACTGGCGACGTCGAGCCGGCCGAGTTGCGTCGAGATCATGTATGCCGCGTTGGCGCTCAAATCGAATGCACCGGCGGCCATTGCGAGGCCGATGCCGGCTGCGCTGGGCATCCCACCGCGACGAATCAACAGCCATGGAATGGTGACAAGCAGCGCACCGGCACGCATCACTGCGAGGGGGGCGAACACCCCGTTGCCGCCGAGGTATTTGAGCAAAATCAAAAAGACACCGAAGGTAACTCCCGCAACCAAGCCCTGCCACAGACCGCTATAGCCCGTTGCTTTGCCGGATAGCGAGTTGAGGACAATAGCGCCGATGCCGACTGCCATGCCGATGAGTGCGATAGTGGAAGGCCAACCGGTGGTGGTGATCCCATAACAGACCGGGATGATGGCCGACAAAGCGGCGGCGACTGGGGCGGTGACCGCCGTGTGCCCCTGTGCAATGCCGTGATAGAGCGCAGCGAGACCCAACGCGCCGCAAATCCCGGTCACGACTGCAAGGCCAATAAGGGTCGTCGGG
>CAIPUQ010000397.1 GCA_903868295.1 uncultured Roseiflexaceae bacterium | reverse complement strand
GGCTGGTGCATGCATAATGCCATGTCCCGAAAATCCCGCTGCATTGATGAACGACGGCAGTTCTGGGTGACGTCCCAAGATAGGCATGTGATCAGGGGTAATTTCGTAACATCCCGCCCAGCACTGCTTTTCGTTGAGTGTGACATCACCCAACCGTGGGAATCGTGCAAACCCTGCGTCCAATACGGTATCAAGCCAGGACCAGTCGACAGCAATATTGTAGCCCGGCGCTTCGTCGGGCTTCGATAGCCCCATAATCAGCGAATCGTGCTCTTTGCGGATCCAGAACCCGGTGGTTACATCAACAGTGAGGGGCATCTGGCCGGGGATGATTGCTGTTGGTTGTGTCACGTAGACATTGCGTCGATACGGCAAAATGGGCACCGTTAACCCTGCCAATGTTGCCACAGCACCGGCCCACGAACCAGCGCAGTTGATGACTGTTTCACACGAGATGCTTCCCTGTGCTGTTTCGACCGATACAACCCGGCCGGACTGCGTCGTGATGCCACGGACTTGGGCATTGCGCTCGACCGTTACGCCCAGATGTCGCGCTTTGGAAAGGTAGCCCATAGCGACGCTGTGGGGGTCGCAGAACCCATCATCGGGATTAAATGTCGCCCCAATCAAATCGTCGGTGACGACGTCGGGGACAATAGCAGTGATCTCGGACGGCTGCAATAACCGTGTGCGTACACCCAACGCCTGCTGCATGGCGGTTGCTTCGCTGTAGCCACGCCAGTTTTCTGCGTCGTTGATGAGGAACAAGTAGCCGACTTGATGAAGCCCGCTGTCCGCATCCATTTCTTCACGGAAGTGTTTGTAGCGTTCGATGCCATATTGGGACATGCGTACATTGAGCTCGTGCGAAAACTGATGGCGAACTCCGGCAGCAGAGCGGGCTGTCGAGCCTTGCACTTCACTTTCGAACTGCTCGAGCACAACGATATCGCGACAGCCACGCAGTGCGAGATGGCAGGCAACTGATGCCCCCATCACGCCTGCACCAATAATGACAACGGTAGCAGACGATTGCATAGTACTCCTTGCCAAGTCTCCATTTCTGCTTGAGCGTACCATACAATTGCGTACTCATGCCAAAAGCCGAAAGAGGCGTATAATCCCCCAACGAGTCAACTCTGACGCACTGGAATCGCAGGTTTGTGATGGACCGCTATGCACAATGGGTGACGATGCTTCGCCAGGAATTCGCTGGATATAATCGCAAGCGTTTTCAGCACGATCTGATTGCAGGGATGACAGTGGCTGCGGTTTGTCTCCCCTTGGCACTTGCGTATGGGATCGCCGGAGGAATGACCGCTGCGGCAGGGCTGGTGACGGCAATACTTGCCGGAGTCATAACGGGAGTGCTCGGCGGTTCGTCGTTTCAAATCAGCGGACCAACCGGGGCAATGTCAGCCGTGTTGTTGGTTGTTTTGCATCGCAACGGCATCTTGGGTGTCTATGGTGCTACCGTGTTGGGTGGAATATTCATGATGGTGATGGGAGTCTTGCGCTTTGGACGATACGTCGTATTCATACCAACGCCTGTCATTACGGGGTTCACATGCGGAATCGCCCTCATCATCGGGATAAGCCAAATCGACCCCACGTTGGGGGTACACACACCATTGGCCGAGACGGGCATCGCCAAAATCAGTGGGTACTTTATGCTGCCATTGGCGATCAACCCAAGTGCCTTGGTCTTGACCATTGCGACGGTCTTCATCTTGCTGTTGAGTAAACGCTATCTGCCACATATTCCCGATGCACTCGTCGCGATGGCAATAATGACCGGTACGAGCTGGCTCTTTGCGCTCCCAGTAGAGACAATAGGCGAATTACCGCACACGATTTTGTTGAGCGATCATCTCTCATTCGCTGCATTTCCATGGTCAGCATGGCGTGATGTAGGCAGTGCAGGTTTTACCATTGCCGCGCTCGCTGCCATCGAGAGCCTAATGACCGGGACGGCAGGCGCGGCCATGAGTGGCAAACCCTTTGATGCTGACCAAGAATTGATTGCCCAAGGGGCAGCCAACGTCGTCGTTCCATGGTTTGGCGGGGTACCATCGAGTGCAGCGATATCGCGCACGGCGGTTGCAATCCGCAGTGGTGCCCAGACACGCCTGACCAGCATCATCCACGGGTTGATCTTGGTTAGCTGTGTCTTTGTGCTCGGTCCCGTGATTGCGTCGGTGCCGATGGCGAGTCTTGCCGGGGTGTTACTCTGGACGGCGTGGAATATGTGCGATTGGAACACCCTGCGTCGGTTCTGGCATGCCAGACTGACGCATCCTTGGGTGGGGGTCTTGATCACACTGGGGGGAACGTTGGTACTAGATGTGTCGCAGGCAATTCTGATCGGTATCGCTGTATCAGCGCTT
>CAIPUQ010000396.1 GCA_903868295.1 uncultured Roseiflexaceae bacterium | reverse complement strand
TTTATACAAAATGAGGTCAATGATGACACGAGATGTCAAACCAACCCTGCGCGGTTCGACGCAGTTGCCTGTGCCCGGAGTCAAAGGCAAAGCCTTGGTCGCCCGTGATGCGGCGGTTTTGTCCGGTGCGATGGGCCGTGTCTATCCCTTTGCAATGGAACGAGGCTTGGGTAGCGAAGTCTGGGACGTCGACGGCAACCGCTATCTAGATATGGCCGCCGGTATCGCCGTGGTATCGACCGGTCACTCCCACCCCAAAGTCATCGCCGCCATGCACAACCAAATTGATAAGTTTGTCCACATGGCCGGCACGGACTTTGTCAACGAACAGATGGTCAATGTGGCCGAAAAGCTGGCTGCAACCATGCCCCAAAACGAACCATGGCAGGTGTTTTTGACCAACTCGGGTACCGAGTCGATCGAAGCCGCCATGAAGCTGGCTCGCGCCGCCACCGGCCGGCAGGGCATCATCTCGTTCTTGGGCGCGTTCCACGGGCGATCGTATGGCGCGATGTCGATCACGGCATCCAAGGCAGCCCAGCGCCGCGGCCACTTCCCACTCGTGCCCGGCATGTTCCATGCGTTCTATGCCAATCCGTATCGCACCCCCTTTGGGATCGAAAAGGAACGCGTCACGCAGGCGACCCTCGACTACATCGAAAAGACGATGTTTACCACCATTGCACCGCCCCAAGACATCGCGGCGATTATCCTCGAGCCGATACAGGGCGAAAGCGGCTACGTCGTGCCCACCCCTGGGTTCCTCTGTGGGCTGCGCCAATTGTGTGACCGCCACGGCATTTTGCTGATCTACGACGAGGTCCAATCGGGCGTCGGTCGCACCGGCAAAATGTGGGCCCACCAGCACGAGAGCGGTGCTACCGGCGGTGCCGACAGCATCTGCGCACACTGCAAAAAGACCAAGAGCCAGGGTTGTACCCCAGATATCGTCGTCACGGCCAAGGGCCTCGGCGCCGGTATGCCCATCGGCGGCATCATCGCCAAGAAGTCGTTGATGGAGCGCTGGCCCGAAGGTTCCCACGGCAGCACCTACGCCGGCAATGCACTGGCCTGTGCAGCGGCGAATGTCGTGCTCGATCTGGTCAAAGAAGAGCTGTGCACCAATGCCGCCGACGTCGGCGCGCACCTCAAGGCAGGGCTCGAGAGCTTGGCCAAGCGCTACGAGGTCATCGGCGATGTACGTGGTCGCGGCTTGATGTTGGGTGTGGATTTTGTGCTCAACAAAGAGACCAAAGAGCCTGCCAAGCAACTCGCCGGCGAGATCATGGAAGAAGGATTCCGCCGCGGCATGCTCATCCTGACCTGCGGCTACTCGACCATCCGCTTTTGCCCGCCGTTGGTCCTCACCAAGCCCGAAGCCGACGAGGCACTCGAGCGCTTCGAAGCGACCATCCAGGCGTGCATCTAAGCATATCGATCAACCCGCCTGCGCATCGATGATGCGCGGGCGGGTTTTTTGCTAGGGCTTTTTGCGAAAGGCCTGGCCAATATTGTTGGCCATGGTGACGGGTATCGGAGGGGCGAGGTCGTCATGCCCTGCGTAGCGGAGGAGATCGCTTGCTATGCAAAACAACCACCGTACCGTCTGTAAACCCATGCCCTGTCTGCTGGTTCGTATGGGTAGGTCGTTGAATTTTTACGTAATCCATGTAAAATAGGTGCATAAAAAGGACGTGTGGAATGTCAATATGACAATGAGAATCCTCGGTTCCGTGGTCAGTTGCATTGTTGTGTTTTCTGAATTCTGCTGTCAAACGGATGCAGACGTCAAGTGAAAGATTGATGACGAAGAGGCTCGTGATGCGGCGACAATTTCTGCTTGTATTGATGATTGTTATCTCATTGCTGCCGACTCCTGCGCAGGCAACGTCAACACGTGCTCCGATAGTGATGACAAACCGATATGCCGCGAACGAATCGGTGCGCATCATCGTGACATTGCGCAATGACTATAGCCCAGGCTATAGCGCATTGAGCGCACCGCAGCTGGCCGCCCGACATGCGACGGTGACACGACAGGTACACAGCTTCAGAAATCACAACCGTGCACTGTTTACAACGGTTCATCGGGAGTTCAACGTTTTTCCCATCCTTGCCGTCACCGTGATGGGGCGTGACATCGAGCGGATTGCCGGGTTACCCGAGGTTGCTCGCATCGAAGAAGACCAGGCGCGCCCGGCAGCGTTGGACGAGAGCGGCGAAGTCATCCATTCGCGGGCGGTGGT
>CAIPUQ010000395.1 GCA_903868295.1 uncultured Roseiflexaceae bacterium | reverse complement strand
CAAAACGACGTCGAAGTCTTTTTGGCGATGGGTGATGTCAATGTGGCGCAAGGCCGGCACGATGCCGCGCTCGAACAGTTTACGCATGCATATGCCATTGCACCGACCAATCCTGATGTGCTCTGGCGGTACGGCCACGCCCTCTGGCATCTCGGTTCTGCAGTCGAGGCACGCCGTGTGTACGAAACCGCCATCAAATACGATCGGCGCTGTGTGCAAGCATTTGTGGGCCTCGCCCGTATCGCGTTGGCAGATACGCAGTATCAGTCTGCCCTCGATCATCTGCGGATTGCCTGCGAGTTAGAACCACACGCCGTTATTCACAAGATTGAACTCATCGAGACATTGATTGCACTCAAAAAGCCAGAGGAGTGCACCGCATTGTTGCCGCAGGTGCTCAAAACGCTCCCGGCAGATGTTGCGATCTTGCAGCGCTTTGCGGTCATTGCCATCGTGTTGGGTATCACCGCCGAGGCGATAAGTGCACTCGAACGTGCACTGAGCATTGATGCAAACAACGCCGATACCCATTGTTTGTTGGGTCGGGCCTACAAACAAAGTGGGAATGGCCAGAAGGCGCAGATTTCGTTCCGTCGCGCACTCAATCTGAACCCAGAGCTCAAGGAAGCCCAAAACGGCCTGAGTTTGCTCGGCCCGTTGTCTATTCTGCGGCGGCGCAAACCGCCCACGCTCTGATACCCACAGACGGACGAGGAGTCTCGGTGATGGAACGACGCAAGAGCGAGACAATCAACGCACACCCCGCAACGGCGCCACGCACGCCGGTGGTCAGTGCTGTGCCGGCTCACGATCAGCACCTTCCTGACGCACCGACGTTTGCACAGGTCCGTCGTGCCTGCGAACGCGCTATCCGGGCCGGCGACCACAAAATCGCCTGGCGGGTTGCACAAGTCCTCATTCGCCGCTTTCCTGATGCGCTTGCACCAAGCATGTTGCTGGGCAGTGCATTGGTAGCCGGCAATCAACACGCAATGGCAGTCCAACACTATAAATTCCTCATCAAGCGTAATGTCACTGACGCAACTGCATGGACCGGGCTCGCAGCAGTATTGACCGGCTGCGGTAGTAGTCAGGCAGGGACCGTCGCACTGCAGCGCGCGTACTGTGTCGACCCACTCGATACCCAGGGGAACCCGCGCGAAGGCATCACACATATTCCATATAGTCATGGAATTCTGTTACTCAAACGCGGCAATGCGGTGATGGCCGCTACCGAACTCAGCAATGCACTCAAAACCGTGCCCCACCGCGCTGATATCCGCTGGTACGCAATCGATGCACTGCGCCGTGCCGGGAACCTCGACGAAGCGCGCAGATTACTCTCGCATCATGATTTTGATCCCGAGCCAGAGTTCCCGGTTTTGTTGTTGCGCGTCGCCCTCAGCACCGCACTCGATGTCATCCAAGTCACCCGTGAACAGATTTTGGCGATGGATCCAGACGGGAGCTACACGCGGGCGTTTTTTGGAGCCGATTCTGTACCGTTCCGCATCCCTGCAGTGCCACGGGTGCGTTGGGATGCCGAATTAGCCAAGCTCCAGGCGTATCTCGACGCCGACCAAGATGCTCAGTTGCGTGCTGAGCGTGGCACCGACCTCCCGCAGCCGGCTGCTCCAGAACCAACCCAACCGACTGCACCCGCTCCACAGGTGCCGGTGTTGCTAGCCAACGATGGTCAGGTACACCTGATAATCGGCAATCGAGCGGTGCTCCAACGTCGCTTCGGAGCAGACGGTTTTCGCCGTATCGAAGACCAACTCACCGCAGTCTGTGGGGTATTGCGTACCCAAGGGATGACCATCTGTCGTGGGTACATTGACGCACCACAGACGTTGGGCTTGGGTGACATGCAGTTCACCGAACCGGTGCCCGCAGACCCCATGGCAGTGCGGGATTTCATCCGTCGGGTAGCAGCGCACTGTACTGCGGCGCAGGTCGAACTAGCCACCGTGGTAATTATTGGCGGTGACGAGTGTATCCCCTTTCATCGCCTGAGTAACCCGATCCCTGACGATGATCGCGTGATTTTTTCCGATAATCCCTATGCCTGCGACGATTCGGGATATCTCATCCCACAGCGGATCGTCTCGCGCTTGCCCGAGGGAGACGACGACGATCCCACCTTGTTGCTGAGTATGCTGGTATCGATGACCGACTACCATCGCACCGCCCACCACCAAGGACGCAGCGGGTTTGATGTCGCTGCCTGGGTACGGATCCGCAGTGCTGTCGGCGATCGATTGGCACGTGGTGTCGCGGCAGAGGTATGGCAAGAGCCTTCGCGCTTGGTGTTGCGCAATCTGCATGCGGATGCGCGCTTGATTTTGTCACCGCCACATACGAGCCAACCAGGTACCCACAAAATCATTGCAGGTCGCGAGGTGTTGTACCTCAACTTGCATGGTGCAGCGGGGATGCCACACTTTTATGGGCAACCGGCCGATGTCTGGGGGGCCGCAACTGCCTTGCCTATTGCCTTGTCGCCCGATCACATCCAGCGCAGTGCGGTAGCCGGCACCATCATCATCAGCGAAGCATGCTACGGGGCCGAGTTGGCTGGCCGCAATATCCGCAACTCGATCCCATTGCGAGCACTTTCGCTCGGTGCATTGGCATTTATCGGTGCAACAGTGAACGCGTACGGCAGTTCTGCTGCGCCGTTGCTCGGTGCAGATTTGCTCTTTGAGCGTCTGACGCATCATTTGGCGACGGGGATGCCTGTGGGTATGGCACTCCACTATGCACGGTTAGAATTTGCCCAAATCATGTATGAGCGCCAGGGATTCCTCGATGATGTCGACATGAAGACGCTCATCGAATTCATCCTGCTCGGAGACCCCTGGGCGACCATGAAAGGGGGGATGACGCAGCCGACCATTCGTCATACCACCAGCACGGGGAGTATGCAGTTACAGGCAGTGGCACGGGTCCCCAAAACGGTCAGACGGATGCTGTTGACCGAGCGCGACATCTCGCCCGAGATGCTGCGCCACGCACGGACGGTACTCGAACAGTATGTGCCGACCAGCCAGAGCCGGTCGATGTCGATTGTTGCCACGACCAACCCGGGTGTGCACAGCAAAGGTGCGCAATCGCCCGAAGTGCGCTTTTCGATGACTTCGTTGGTACAAACAAGCGACGGGCAGTGGCTCCCCAAAAACGTCCATGTGACGATGAATACCCATATGGGCAACAAAATCTATGTCTCGCGCTAGTCTGACAATTCGATTACCAAACATGGTACTATATACAATAGTAAATTCTCGATTCTTGATGGTGATGCCATGCGTATGAGTGTCTTGCAGCAGAGTCTCCACAACTCACGCACCTACATCACTTCGCGCAATGGTGCCATCATCGCGTTTGCATTATTGCTCGCGGTGATGGGGATTGCGACGATTGCACAAACGGTGCGTGTTGCCCAAACCGGGCACGAAATCGATACGCTGATTGCTGAGCAGACCGCATTAGAGCGCACGCACAAGGCTCTTCTGCTGCGGATGGCAGATGCGCAGTCTATGGAACGTATCGAGCGCTACGCAGAACAAACAGACATGATCCCAGTGCAAGAGACCACCGTACGCTTCATGATACTCGGGGTTGACAAAGGTCAGGTTGTTGTCACCAAAGCGCTAGAGCAATCGCCATGAGTCTACACAGTGATGCCCGTGCCGTCGCAGGCACGCACCGTCCTTCGGACGCTGAAGGTCCTATCGCCCCGAGTGGTGCACCACGATCGTGGCGTTTATTTGTTGCGTTTGGTGTTGCCATGCTCTTTTTGGCACGCGTGACCATCCAACTTGCGGATGTCCAACTGCTCGATCGCAGCGGATATGCAGCCCGTGCCAGTAGTGAAGTCAATCAGAGTCTCCCCATTGTTGCAAGTCGGGGCACTATCGTTGACCGCTTCGGCAATATTCTGGCCGTCGATGTCGAGCGGCGCTCGTTGTATGTCGTGCCTGCCCAAATCGACCCAGGTGAAGCCGCCAATCTCGCGATGCGGATCAGCGAGATTATCGAAGTCCCCGCCGAGAAGATTCTTGCGTTGCTCATCGATACGAATCGGGCGTGGGTACCGGTCGCTCGGTGGCTCCCTGATGACCAAGCCGATCAAATCGAGCGAATGGCCCAAGAAAGCCTGTATTTGATATATGAGTCGCATCGATTCTATCCGCAAGGCCGGTTTGCCCCGCACGTCATCGGTGCCACGAATCTCAATGGGATGGGCATTGCAGGCGTCGAGGCGAGTTTTGATGATGTCTTGCGCGGTACCAATGGGGTCATCACCGCCGAAGTCGATATTCATCAACAACCGATATGGTCGCGCCCGTACGAGCGCGTCGAGCCGGTCAATGGGAGCCGGGTGCAACTGACGATTGACCCGTACATTCAACATCTCGCCGAAGACCAATTGGGCAAAGCTATCGACATGCACGGCGCGTCGGGCGGAACGGTCATTGTGATGGACGTCAAAACAGGTGCTATACGCGCCATGGCGAGCTATCCTGATTTTGATCCCAATGATTATGCTGATGTGGAGCCTGAGGTCTACAATACCAATCCCGCAGTCGGTCAAGTGTACGAACCCGGTTCGACCTTCAAAATCCTCACGGTCGCGGCTGGGATGCAGGCCAATGCATTCGATGAAAACAGTCAAGTCGTCGACGAGGGAACCATTCGCCGCTACGATTACAACCTTTCGAACTACGACTTCAACGGTCATGGCCCGATTACGCCTGGCGGGGTGCTGTATTACTCGAGTAACATCGGCGCGTTGCTGTTTGCCGAGCAAATGGGCGAGTCGGTCTTTTATAAGGCGGTCGACGACTTTGGCTTTGGCAAGTTGACGGGGATCGAACTCCCCGGCGAAACCGGCGGTATCTATTGGAAGCCCGGTTCTGAAAACTACACCCCCATCAATCTCAACACCAACTCCTACGGCCAGGGCATTGCAGTCACCCCATTGCAAGTCGTCCGGATGACTGCCGCCGTCGGCAACAATGGGGTGATGATGCAACCGTACATCGTCCAAAAGCGCTGCAATCGTGACGGTACCTGTGTCGATACCGAGCCTGTTATGCAGAGCCAGCCAATCAGCGCGCGGGTAGCCCTCAAGGTCCGCGGGATGCTTATGCGTTCGGCCAATCACTACGTCAACGCCCGCCAACCCGACGATTTGTGGCTGGTTCCGGGCTTTCGAGTGGGCGCCAAGACTGGTACTTCGTCTATCCCTGACGGGTATGGTGGGTACACCGGTCAAACAATTGGCTCGGTCGCTGGGATGGCCCCACTCGAATCTCCACACTATGCAGTCCTCGTCAAAATTGATCGCCCGATCGACGACATCTATGGCATTGCAACCGCCCTCCCGGTCTATCGTCGCATCGTCGCAGAACTGATGCGCTATGATCGTATCGCCCCCAACAACGCGCTTGTCGGCGATGGCCAACGGGCAGGGGTGGTCTATGGCAACTAACACGCATCCCCTTCGAGATATTCTGACGGGTATCCAAGACCCAACAGTGGCCGTCACCATCCATACCGACGCACAATCTGATACGACGACCATCACGCACGTGACTATTGATTCGCGTTTGGTCGAGCCGGGTGCGCTCTATGTCGCCCTCGTTGGTATGACGGTGGATGGGCACGACTACGTCGCTGCAGCAGCAACTGCCGGTGCAGTGGCGGCCATCGTTTCACACGCCAAAGCGCCGGAACTCGCTCGCGCCTACGGCTGGAGTGTTGTTTCTGTTGGCGCACCGCCGCCGGCGCATTGGGATGGGCTTTTGTTGATTGCCGTTGCGGACCCACTCACTGCGTTGCAACGCTGGGCCACATGGCATCGGCAGCGCTACAATCCCCCGTTTGTTGTGGGCATTACCGGCAGTGTCGGCAAAACCTCTACCAAAGAGTTCATCGGAGCCCTGCTCGACGATGCCATGCCCACCCTCAGAAATCCACGGAGCTACAACAGCGAATCGACCCTGCCCCTCGTGGCATTGGGGCTGACAGCGATGCATCGTGCTGCGGTATTCGAAATGGGGATGTACTACCCCGGTGACATTGCGACGCTGTGTGCCATCGCACATCCAAACATTGCCGTGATTACGGCGGTAGGTCCATCGCATCTCGAACGCATGGGGAGCATCGAGGCAATCGCCGAGGCCAAAGCCGAACTCGTCCATGCAATCCCTGCGACGGGGATGGTCATCCTCAATGCAGATGACCCCATTGTGGCGGGGTTTGCGACGCGGACAACGGCACGTGTGCTGACCTATGGCACGGCCCAGCATGCAGACGTCCGTGCCGTCGATATCGAACAGCGTGGCCTCGAAGGGACCGAGTTTCGTCTGATTGCTCCTGGTATCGACGATCGGGTACATCTCGCCGCCCCCGGGATGCACCAAGTGCGCAATCTGTTGGCAGCAATTACAGTCGGGATTGTCGCACATGTTCCCTGGCAGACGATGCGCGTCACCATTGCACACCGCTTGCCGACAGTTCGATTCGTTGTCCTCAATGGCATCGACGACACCCAAATCATCGACGACTCGTACAATGCAGCCCCGACATCGGTGCGCGCAGCCCTCGAACTGTTGGCGACCGTTCAACGCCGCCGGGTTGCGGTACTGGGCGATATGCGTGAGCTCGGTCACATCGAAGAAGCGGCCCATCGCGAGGTGGGCATATTGGCTTCGCAGTGTGTCGACGTCTTGGTCACCGTCGGTGAACGCGGCCAATACATTGCTGCAGGTGCACGAGATGCCGGGTTGTCCGCGGTGTTCGAAGTCCAAGGAACGGCGGCCGCAATCCCTGTTGTCCGATCCGTGATTGCACCGCGTGACTGTGTCTTGGTCAAGGGTTCGCGCGCAATGGCGATGGAAGCAATCGTCACCGCACTCTGCACGCAGACGACGAAGTAGGACACGATGCAAGAGACCTTACGGGCACTCCTCATTCAGGATATGGCGCGCGCACTGCTCCTGGCAGCTGCGGCAGCGGTGATTGTCCTGCTGAGTGGTCGCGCGTGGATCGAACTCCTCAAGCGCAGGAACATCCGTAAGCGCGCCCGTAACGAGGGCAGCGATACGATGGTCAGCTACGGGCAGATTACGATGGGTGGCGTCATGATCGTCGTGCCCGTTGTTCTCTTGACGTCGCTGTTTAATCTCATCGATCGGTGGTCGATGCTGCTGCCGTTGGCGGTGATGGTCGGGTATGCAATACTCGGCGCTGTGGACGATTACTTCTCGCTCGAAGTCGTGCCGTCGAGTCACTATGGCTTGACCGAGCGGGTCAAAAGTGCGCTGCAGTGGTTGATTGCCGTCGTTGCGAGTGTCGTGCTCTACCTGCCTGCACCGTTTGGACTCGGGCACTCTGGGATGGTATTTGTGCCGTTTGTGGGACAACTCGATGTAGGCATCTACGTCATCCCGATTGCAGGATTAATTATTTGGGCAACCGTCAACGCGGTTAACATTACCGACGGCGTCGATGGCTTGTCTGGCTGGACGCTACTGGTTGCATTTGGAGCGTATGGTGTTATAGCCTTTCTCAATGGTGATTTCACCAATCTGATGGCGCTTTGCTTTACGCTTGTCGGTGCCTGTGTAGGGTATCTGTGGTTCAACGCACACCCCGCCCCCGTCATTATGGGAGATCTCGGGTCGATGGCGCTCGGTGGTGCACTTGCAGTCATTGCACTGCAGTCGCAGCAGTGGTTGCTCTTGCCCATCGTGGGGATCGTGTTTGT
>CAIPUQ010000394.1 GCA_903868295.1 uncultured Roseiflexaceae bacterium | reverse complement strand
TCATTTTACCACGCTGTCTGCCCGACTGCGTGCGCCTGCGGGGTGGCGAGTTTTCGCCAGCGGGAACAAAATCACCCAGTCATCCGTCTTGAAGTCTACAAAAAATCGGTGCGTATGTATCTGAATAATCTATTGATTACGCACGATCAATGTGGCCAGTTTGGGGGCGACGCCGATATAGCGTTCGGGGGTCAGGGCCCGCAGTTCGGCCTTGAGGGCGTCGTCGACCGGCAGGGTGTCGATAAACGCATGCAAATCTGCCAGCGTGATGGTCGATTTGCCGCGGGTCAGGGTTTTGAGCAATTCGTACGGTTCGTTCACATTGGCGCGGCGCAGGATGGTCTGATACGCCTCGGCGAGGACTTCGGGGTGGTCGACGACGTGCTGGTACATGAGGTCGCGGTTGGTGCTGATTTTGCTCAGGCCTTTGGCGGCCCGTTTGCAGCCGATGACCATGTGACCGAACGCCACGCCCAAGTTGCGCAACACGGTACTGCCGGTCAGATCGCGTTGGAGGCGCGAGACGGGCAGTTTGCGCGCAAAGAATTCGAGCAAGGCGCCGGCGATGCCCAAGTTGCCCTCGGAGTTTTCGAAGTCGATGGGATTGACCTTGTGGGGCATGGTCGACGAGCCGACTTCGCCTGCTTTGGGGCGTTGTACCAAGTAGCCGTCCGACACATAGCGCCACAGGTCTTGGTCCATATCGGTCAGGATGGTGCAGATCCGCCGCATCGCGTCGCAGATTTCGGCCAGCGAGTCGTTGGGCTCGATCTGGGTCGTCAGCATGAGTGGCTCGAGGTCGAGCGAGCGGACGAATGCACGGGCAAATACCACCCAATCGACATCGGGCATGGCGACCGCGTGCGCGGCCAGTGTGCCGGTGGCGCCGGTCAGTTTGCCCGTCAGTGGGATGCGGTTGAGGGTGTCGCGGGCACGTTGCAGACGCGCCAAAATAACGGCCATTTCTTTGCCGAAGGTCGTCGGTGTGGCGATTTGGCCATGCGTACGGGCCGGCATGACGGTGTGTGCCTCGTCGAGGCTGAGGGCGTGCAGGTGGTTCATCACTTCGCCGATGGCGGGTGACAGCACGCTGTCGCGGGCTTCGCGCACCATCAGTGCATAGGCGAGGTTGTTGACGTCTTCGGAGGTGAGCCCGAAGTGCACCATTTCTTTGAGGTGACCGATCCCGAGTGCATCGAGGCGGTCACGGAGCCAATATTCGATGGCTTTGACGTCGTGATTGACCCGGGCGTCGATTGCGGCAATGGCGGCTGCCTCAGCGGGGCCGAAGGTTTTGTAGAGCGCGCGCAGGGCGTCGACCTTGGCGGGCTCGAGGTTGGCGACGGCCACGACTGGGCGCGCTTTGCAGAGCATGATCAGGTATTCGACTTCGACGCGGATGCGATAGCGCATCAATGCACTCTCGGCGAAATACCCAGCCAGGACTGCGACGTCTGCGTGGTAGCGCCCGTCGAGTGGTGAAAGTGCCGTTAATGCGTCTGCCATACCGTGCCTCGTCTCTGCTGATTGCAGCTCGTATTGTATCAAAGTGCGCCGTGTGCGGTCTGCGCGCGGCTGCGGTGCCCTAGAGAGTGCGTGCAGACACCGGGGTGACCATCCCACAGGCGTCTTCGTCAGAGAAGCAGACGAGGGAGTGATGTGCAGCATACGAAAGCGCGACGCGTTGACCAATATCGTATTTCGTCTCGTGGTTGCTGCGGCATTGGATTGCCGTTCCGTCGTCGAGCAGGCATTGGTAGCGGTACTGCGGCCCTTCGTACAAACGGTCCGAGATGACGGCGTTTGTGGCGGGCCCGCCTATCGTAATAGCCACATCGTCGTGGCGGACCATCACGTGCATGCGTGCATCGATGGGCGGCATTTGGGCATCGGGTACGACCTGCCCGAGTGCGGTGTTGGCTTGTGCATCGATGGGGAGGAAGTCGGCAGGCCCCATAAAGCAGGCCGCAAAGCGGGTCAACGGTTGACTGTAGAGCGCCTCGGGGGTGCCGATTTGGTGCAGAATGCCCTCGTGGAGCAGGGCAATCCGGTCCGCAATCGCCAACGCCTCGCTCTGGTCGTGGGTGACGATGATGGCGGCCGTGTTGGTCCCGCGCAAAATCGCCCGCAACTCGGCCCGGATGCGATCGCGGATGGCGGTGTCGAGGTTGCTGAACGGTTCGTCGAGCAAAATCACCGAAGGCTGTGGTGCGAGTGCCCGGGCAATTGCGACGCGTTGTTGTTGGCCGCCCGACAGCTGATGCGGCAGGCGCTGCTCGAGCCCTGCCAACCCGACCTGCGTAATCGCCGCAGTCGCCAAGGCGACCTGCTGCGCTTTGGGGGTGGCGTGCAGGGCAAAGCGGACATTCTCGAGCACGGTCATATGCGGGAACAGCGCGTAATCTTGAAAGACCATGCC
>CAIPUQ010000393.1 GCA_903868295.1 uncultured Roseiflexaceae bacterium | reverse complement strand
CGCAGCAGGGACGATTGGCACTTTACCCACACCGACATCAAATCCAACGCCTTGCTCACGTAAGTGGCGCATAACACCATCGGCTGCAGCCAGACCAAATGCACTCCCGCCCGACAGACAAAGTGCATGGATGTGCTGCACGGTACACTCGGGAGCGAGCAAATCGGTCTCACGGGTGCCCGGTGCACCTCCACGAACATCTACACTCGCGGTGGTGTTTTCGGGTAACAAAATGACCGTACAACCCGTGAGGGCTGTATGGTCATGCACGTGTCCTACACGGATCCCATCTATCGATGTAATCGTTTGATTCACTCCGTGCCCCCAATGGCAACGCAAACAGCGGTGTTTGCAGCGGAACGATTAACTATGATTCAGTGTACGTGCGCAGAATGTACCACAGCTTTTTGGATAAGTCAACGGTAGTAAAAAATTCGTACTACCGTGTGCCGCGAATCGCGTTGCGCGTATCGATAATCAATCGACTGCGTGCTTTGATCTGCTGCCAATCGTAGCCTGTGTGGTCGGTCGCCACAATCACGCAATCGTGTGCTGCCAAGGCGGCGTCGAGATCGGTGACCCCGTGCAGGCGGTCGCCCTCGAGGCGGATGCTGGCGACGTGCGGGTCGTGGTAGGCGACGGTTGCACCCTTCTCACGCAGGAGGTGGATGATGTCCAACGCCGGTGACTCACGCACGTCCGAGACGTCTTTTTTGTAGGCGACGCCGAGCACCAAAATCGTGCTGCCGCGCACGGCTTTGGACTGCTCGTTGAGGGCATCTGCGACCTTTTGGACCCAATAGCGCGGCATCGAGGTGTTGACCTCGCTGGCCAACTCGATGAAGCGAGCCGTGTAGTCGAGTGATTTGAGCTTCCACGACAAGTACAGCGGGTCGATGGGGATGCAGTGGCCGCCCAAACCGGGGCCAGGGGTGAATTTCATAAAGCCGAACGGTTTGGTGGCGGCTGCCTCGATGACCTCCCAGGCGTTGAGCCCCAGGCGATCACACATCAGCAGGACCTCGTTGACCAAGCCAATATTGACGGCGCGGAAGGTGTTTTCGAGCAGTTTGGCCATTTCGGCCGCTTCGGGACTACTGACCGGCACAATGGTTTGCATGGCAGATCCGTACAACGCCTTGCCTGCCTCGAGACACGCCGCGGTGATACCGCCCATGACTTTGGGGGTGTTTTGGGTGGTCCAATCGGTCCGGCCTGGATCGACCCGTTCGGGCGAGAACGCCAAGAAGACGTCCCGACCAATCACAAAGCCGCGTTCTTGGATGCGCGGCAGAAAAATCTCACGCGTGGTGCCGGGGTAGGTCGTGCTCTCGAGCACAATCAGTTGACCGGCGCGCAGGTGCTGGGCAATGTTTTCGGCCGAAGTCAGCACCGCAGACATATCGGGGTCGCGTGTTTTGCTCAGTGGTGTGGGCACGCAGACGCTGATTGCGTCCATTTCGTGCAGACGACTCATGTCTGCAGTGGCGTCGAGCAGGCCTGCATTGACATAGTGTGCGACCGTCTCGGACGAAATGTCGTCGATATAGCTGATGCCGCTGTTGATCGTAGCGGCGCGTTCGGCACTCAGATCAAAGCCCGTGACGCGGAAGCCCGCCTCGGCAAAGACAATGGCCAACGGCAAGCCGACGTATCCCACACCGATAATGCCGATGCGGGCTTGTCGGTCCGTAATGCGTTCGCGCAGTTGTGCAAGGGAGGTCATGGCCACTCCAGATACAGTCAATTACCACAAATTATAGCACTAGCCTTCGGAGCTGGTGGGTTCGGCCAGCAGTGCGGCGAGATCGTCGCTTCTGCCCAACAGCACCAGGATGTCGCCGGCATGCACCTCGACGGTCGACCCAGGATGCGCAAAAACCTCGCTGTCGCGTTGAATCGCGAGCACGGTGACGCCGTTGGGGGTTTTCCATTGAATCGTCCCCACCGGTTGACCGATGCACGAATGTGGCGCACGGGCGGTCACCACGTGCTGTGTCGACGTGAGCACGATGGTCTCGATGATGTTCTTCGCAACCAGTGTCTGCGCCACTCTGATGCCCATATCGCGCTCGGGGTAAATGACGCGGTCGACACCGATCCGTGACAGAATTTTGCCGTGTATGGCGCTTTTGGCTTTGCACACGATGTGGCGCACCCCGAGGTCCCGGAGCATTTGGGCAATCATCAGGCTTGCTTCGATGTCGGTGATGCCAATCACCACGGTATCGTATTCGGCAATGCTCAAGGATTGCAGAATCGCTTCGTTCACTTCGGGCACCGTCACCACCTCGGCCAAGGTATGCATGTGCGCATTGACCATTTGTTCGTCGATGTCGATGCCCAACACATGATGATCGAGCGCTGCCAACGTCGTCGCAACGGCCGAACCGAACAGACCAAGGCCAATGACGGCAATCTGTGACTGCATCACACGCTCCTATCCAATCATCAAGTTTTCTTCGGGGTAATGCAGTGGTTGCGGTCTGCGGCGTTGCGACAGCGCATAAAAGACCGTCAGCGGTCCCAAGCGCCCTATCGACATCACCAGGATCAGGATTGCTTTGCTGGCAGTACTCAACTGCGCGGTAATGCCGAGCGAAAACCCCACCGTGCCAAAGGCCGACACCACCTCAAAGAGCAACACAAAGACATCGTGGCGATCAAACAGCGCCAGCAGAAAGGTCGCCACAAAGACCACGGTCGCTGCCAGCACAATCACCACAAAGGCGCGCACCACCAGATCTTTGGCGATGGTGCGCCGGTAGACCTGGATTTCGCGTTCCCCGCGAAACAACGCCACCAGCATGAGATAACTCGTCGCCACGGTGATGGTTTTGATGCCGCCACCCGTCGAACTAGGCGACGAACCGATAAACATCAACACCACAAACAGCGCCTGCGTCGCTTGGCCCAGCTGTGGCAAGGGGACCGTGTTCATGCCGGCACTGCGGGTGGCAGAACTATTGAACACACTGGCCATCACCTGCTCGAACGGGGTCAGTTCGGCGTAGGCCGGCCCGCCGTACTCGCCCACAAACATCAGTACGCTACCCACCACAATCAGGGCGAGGGTGGTCGTCAGCACCAACTTGCTGTGGAGCGACAGTTTGCGCCAGACACCGCGTTCTTGGATGAGATTGAGCAACACAAAAAATCCCAACCCACCGGTGATGAGCAGGGTCAGTACGGTCAGTTGTACTCCCAGGTGATGCCGGTAGCCAATCAGGCTGTTACCGAACAGGTCAAAACCCGCATTATTGTAGGCAGATATGGCGTGGAAGAAGCCCCGAAAAAGTGCTTCGTCACTGGCCATATCCCCCGCAAAAAACAGACTCAACAGCACGCCACCGACGAACTGTACCGCTAGCGAACTCACGATAATCGTCACCACCAAGGGCACGATGCCGTCGACCGAGTGGTGGTTGAGTGCTTCTTTGAGGATGATACGTTCGCGGATGGTAATGCGTTTGCCCAGCAAAATCGCCATGAAACTGGCGATGACCATGAACCCAATCCCACCGATTTGAATCAATCCGGCCAACACAACCTGTCCAAAACGGCTGAGGTCGCTCCCCGGGTCGACCACCACCAGCCCTGTCACGCACAGCGCCGATGTCGCCATAAACAGCGCATCGATGAACGGCAGTCCGACCCCATCTGCACTGGATTGCGGTAGCATGAACAGTGTCGTTCCCAAGCTGAGGCCGATGAGGAACACGACAGCCAGGAGTTGCGGTGGCGTGATGCGGCGTGCGCGCCAGGCTGGTCCCATCAGCGCTCCGTTCGTGCACGTGCCGCGATGAAGCCACGGCCCGGATTGAGTTTGTCGTCTGGGTCCCAACTGCGCTTGAGCTGCTCCATGATGGCCACGCCCGCAGGTGCAGGACCCCAGCGATCGGGGTGGTCACCGACTTCTACCACTGCGTAGCCGGTATAGGGGGAAAGCTTCGCCCTGAGGTCCACCACGTCGTCCGCTGCGACACCAAACAGCCGTACCAGGCCCACCGTCGGCAGCAGCTGGATTGCGGCCGCCCGCCCGACGTGGCGTTGCAGCAGCGGGATGACCGCTGCCATGTGCTGTGCTGGCACGCCGATGCGCACTTGTGTGCGCGTGCTCGTGCTGAACGGTTCGTTGAGCAACGGCTCCCACGCACGCGTCTCGTAGTCGTCGTAGGTCGCAGCCTGCTGGCGTGCATGTGCCACCTGCCGGGCCACCATGGCCGTCACACCGGTCCAGCGCGCCAGCAAGGTCACCACGCCGTTTGCGTCGGTGTGGATGAGCAGTGCGGCCGGATTGAACGGTCGTTCGCGCAACTGGTAGGCGAGCGTATGGGCATGCGCCAGGTCGCGACAGACAAACGACAGGCTGTGGTCGGCGTTAGGCAGGGGTGCAATCTTGAACGACACCTCGGCGATGACCCCCAGGGTCCCCAGCGCGCCGATGTGTAGCTTGTGCATGTCGTAGCCGGCGACGTTTTTGACCACTTTGCCGCCGCTCTTGATGATGCGCCCGTCGCCGGTCACCGTATGCATGCCCAATACCCAGTCGCGTGGGGTGCCGGCGCTGTGCCGCAACGGCCCACTCAGGCCGGCCGCCAACAATCCACCGATGGTGGCGCTGTGGTGCTGCGGGGCATCCCAGGGCAACCATTGGTTGTTGGGCTTGAGCAGTTCCTGCAACGCGCCCAGGGTTATCCCAGCGCCGACGGTAATGGTCAAATCCGATGGGATATAGTCGCTGACGACGCGCAGCTGTGTCGTGTCGATGACCGTGCTGTCGGTGCTGGCTGCGTTGCCCAACGCCTGATGGCTCCCGCTGCCGCGCGGCAGGAGCGGCCCGCGGTGATCGCGGATCTGACTGGCGAGCTCTTGGATGGTGCTGGGTCGGTACATCTGCTGCTCCTAGATCCACGCGCCCGCGGCGAGGGCTTTGGCTGCCCCGCGGGCATGTTTGATATCGCCGCACGAAGCGCCGGTGGGGATGAGTTTGCACGGGTTCATCACGCCCACCGCATCGAAGCAGGCCCGCATTTGACGCATCGCCCACAAATCGTCTTCGTTGAACAAGAGGCTCATGTAGTCGCGCTTTTCGATGCCAATCCCGTGTTCGCCGCTGATTGATCCGCCGACGCGGATACATTCGCGCATGATTTCTTCACTCGCTGCAATCGCCCGGTCGATAATCCCCGGCTCGCGGATGTCGAACAAAATCAGCGGATGCAGGTTGCCGTCGCCAGCATGGAAGATATTCACGATGTGCACGCGTTGGCGCTTGGCGACTTCGCGCGTCAATTGCAGTACCTCGGTCAATCGCGAGCGTGGCACCACACCGTCTTGGATGTGGTAGTGCGGTGCCAAGCGGGCACAGGCGGCCAGGGCACCTTTGCGACCCGCCCAGAGCTTTTTACGTTGCTCGTCGTCCTTGGCGGCGCGCAGTTCACGTGCCTCGAAGTGGCGACAGATGTATTCGATGCGGGCGGTCTGGTCTTCGATTTCTTCGTCGGTGCCGTCGATTTCGATCAACAGCACGGCCTGCGCGTCGAGCGGATAGCCGGCGTGGACGGATTGTTCGACCAGCGCGATGCCCTGACCCTCGAGCATTTCGAGCGCCGCCGGG
>CAIPUQ010000392.1 GCA_903868295.1 uncultured Roseiflexaceae bacterium | reverse complement strand
TGGCATTGTGCCTGTCGCCCTATGTCTACCTGCCGGTTGCAGCGATCCTGCGCCAAGGCAGCGGGCACCTCACCGAGCAGGCATTGTTGGCAGGGGTGCGCTGGCCTGCGCGCCTGTGGCATATCACGCTGCCCATGGTGTTGCCGGCGCTCTTGGGGGGCATGGCGTTGGTGCTCATCTATGCGCTCGGCGAGTACGGGTTGCCCTCGTTGCTACGCCTACCCACCTTGAGCACCGCGATCTATAGTCGCTACGGGGGTGCCATTGACCGCTCGGGTGCGGCGCTGTTCAGCGTGCCCCTGGTCGTGATGTCGGTAGGGATGTTGTGGCTCGCCGATCGCATCGGTGGCAGCGCACCGCATCACCAGGCCGCACTGTGGCGCCCACGGCAGCTGCGCACGCTCGGGCCAGCGACGCATGCAGTCGTGTTGGCGCTCCTCGGTCTGCTGAGCATCTGCGCCCTCGTCGTCCCGGTCGTCGTGTTGTTTGGCATGAGCAGCCAACCGGCTATCCATGCCGCCGCCCGGCATATCAGTAGCGGGCGGTTGGCAGGCATTGCGCTGCAGACCTTTGGGGCAGCAGCACTCGTGGCCAGTATCACGACGATCATCGCATTGGCGCCGCTCCAGTTGATGCGGACCGGCGGGCCTGCCGGCCGTTTGATTGGGCGCCTGAGTCAATCGGGCAGTGCAATGCCGGGTATTGTGGTGGCCCTGAGCATCGTCATCGTGGTACAGGGCGGGGTGCCGTGGCTGGTCGGGGGGATGGTGCCCCTGGTGTTGGCGTACATCATCCGGTCGATTCCCCAAGCAATCCAGAGTTTTGCGGCGGCATTTGCCGCCATCCCGCCGGTCTTTACCGAGGCTGCTCGGGCGATGGGAGCCACTGGTCCGCGGGTGTTTTGGCGCATCCTAGTGCCTCTGGCAGGGCCTGGATTGCGCGCCGGTTGGGCACTGTTGTGTCTGGGGATTCTCAAAGAGCTGCCGGCAACGTTGCTCCTCAAGCCCGTCGGCTTTGATACACTAGCAATACGGATTTGGATGTCGACGAGTGACGGGCTCTACGGTGCAGCGGCACTCCCCGCGCTGGTGTTGATTGCCGGTGCACTCGTGCCGGTGAGTATGATTTTGCAGAGCTTCTTCCATCACGAACGCACACAAGGGTAAGCTATGGAACCACTGATACGACTCAGCGCCGTGACACGGCATCCGCCCACTGCCCGGCACCCGATTGTGCGCGACATGCATCTCGACCTCTACCCTGCCGAAGTGTTGGTCTTGTTGGGACCGAGCGGTTCGGGCAAAACCACCACCTTGCGCTTGATTGCCGGGCTCGAATTGCCCGAATCGGGCGATATCACCATCCGCGGGGTCCGTGCCGGCCGTACGATGCCCCCCGAGGCGCGCCGCGTCGGCATGGTCTTTCAAGATTACGCGCTGTTCCCGCATATGACCGTGCTCGAGAATGTCCGCTTTGCCCTGCACGCCACCCCCAAAGCGCAGCAGGTCGCCTTGGCGACTGCGGCGATTACCCAGGTCGGGTTGGCAGGGCTCGAGCAGCGCCTGCCCCATCAGCTGTCGGGCGGCCAACAACAACGCGTCGCAATTGCCCGGGCACTCGCACCACAGCCATCGGTGATTTTGCTCGACGAACCGTTCAGCAACCTCGACACCGCCATCCGCGATCGGATTCGGGCCGAGTTGCGGGCGATTTTGCGCGGGACCAACACGGCGGCCATCATCGTCACCCACGACCAGAGCGAGGCGTTGGCGATTGCGGACCGGATTGCCCTGCTCCACGAGGGCATTCTGCACCAAATCGGCACCCCCGA
>CAIPUQ010000391.1 GCA_903868295.1 uncultured Roseiflexaceae bacterium | reverse complement strand
TGCCAATCTGCGCAACGAAGATGCCCGTGACGTGCAAATCAAGTTCACCAATGGTGAGATCAATGTCTTGTCGTGCACCACTACATTCGAGCTCGGTGTCGACGTGGGCGAACTGCAGACGGTCTTTTTGCGCAATATGCCGCCCTCGACCGCCAACTACATCCAGCGTGCAGGGCGTGCAGGTCGCCGTGACGGGGCAACGGCGATGATTGTGACGTATTGTCAGCGGCGCTCGCACGATCTGACGTATTTTGATGATCCGGTTGCGATGATAAGCGGTGTTATCCCAGCTCCGCGCCTCCAGACCAGCAATACCAAGATTACGCGGCGGCACCTCTATGCCATCGTGCTGTCGGCGTTTTTGCGCTACTGGATAACCAAAACCGATACCAAGTGGCCAAACAAGAGCGGTGTGTTCTTTCGACATCCTGACATCAACAGCGATGCATTGAACCCGGTCGTGGCAGGGTTAATCGAATACATCGGGCAACATCCGCAGACAATCAAACAGGCATTCGAGGCGGTGCTTACGCCCGAACTGCAGCGCGAGATGGAGGTCGACAACTGGGGCTGGCTCGGCGCTTGGACCGAAGAACATGTGCCCTTGTACCTCAATAGCCTATACCGCGCTGACCATCAGCTGAACAACGAGTTCGCTGCAATCATCGCGGCATTAGAAGAAATCCGTGCGGGCGGTGTCGACGCCATGTCGACCCACAATAGTCAGCTAAATCGTCTGTCACGGATGCTCAAAACCTTGGAACAGCGCGAGTTGTTTGGGGTGCTGCCCAACTTTGGATTGATGCCCAAGTATGGGTTCCCGACTGATGTGGTGCAGCTCAAAACCGACCACATCCCGAATGACAACGCCGATCGGGTCGAGCTCACCCGCGATTTGCAGATTGCCATTGGCGAGTATGCGCCCGGATCGCAGGTGGTGGCAGCAGGATTGGTGTGGGAGAGCGGCGGGATTGTCATCCCCGGGGGGCGTGGCTTGGTAGCCGGCAAATACATGCGCTGTATCCAGTGCGAGTATGCGACGTTGACCATTGGGGACGCCTCTGCATCGTTGTGCCACAACTGTGGTTTTGCGGCCAACGGACAGCGTGCGACGGATTACATTGTGCCCGAGTTTGGGTTTATTGCGACATACGACAGCGGCAAGCCCGTGGTAGGGGGACGGCCACCGCGAGGCCGCGCATCGCGCTTCTCGTTCAGCGGCGAAACGATGTCAACCCGGCCTCGGGACCGCAACGACGCATTATTGCGACAGCACGACATCGACATCTACTTCAATCGCAATGTGCAACTGAGTGCCATCAACGAAGGGACGAACGCACAGGGGTATCAGTATTGTGAACGTTGTGGGTATGCAACCGACAAAACGACAGATCGCGAACACAAATCGCCCATCACAAATCGACCGTGTTCGGGGCGGATCCGCCGACGCATCAGTCTGGTACATAACTTTGTTACCGATGCGCTCGAAATCCAGTTCAATCGGATGACCCAGACAAAGACAATGGATGTACGCAGTGTGCTCTATGCCATCCTCGAAGGTGCGTCGCGCCTGCTCCATATCGAACGCGACGAAATCGACGGAACCATCTACAAAACGGCAGCGGGCACCATCCGGGTGGTTATCTTCGACGTCGTGCCGGGTGGAGCGGGCTTTGCATTGCAGATTGCCGATTGTGTGCCGGATGTGCTCCGGGCTGCGCGGGCACATGTGGCAACCGAGTGTTGTGGCCCCGAGACGAGTTGCTATCGCTGTCTGCGGACATACGGCAACCAGTACTTCCACCCCGTGCTGAAGCGTGGGGATGCTCTCGAGCTGCTAACGCAGATTGTGGGTGAGGAGTGAGTGTGGGGAGCGGTGCAGTTATTCTGTGGGATACACGACGGTTACGATATGCTCAAGAATGTTGGAGGACGAAAATGGGGAAGAATTGTGTTAAATTCATGTTAAATCAAACAGCCTGGTGCGACCACACCACAACCTGTTGTATGATATAGACAACAAAGGTACGAACGTTGCTCTCCTCCCCACACGCGTGGGGTCTGAAACGGAGAGGCGACTGGGCTTGATGCCCTCCCAGGTTCTCCTCCCCACACGCGTGGGGTCTGAAACAGTGGTCATGCTGATAGAAGGCAATTCGCCGCTCTC
>CAIPUQ010000390.1 GCA_903868295.1 uncultured Roseiflexaceae bacterium | reverse complement strand
TCGGACCTCGCACCGCCTGTGGTGACGGTGCCTGCGGGGCACCACGGATCGGCCAGCTGGCCGGTCCCCGCTGGCGCAGTCCGTCGCTTTCAAATCCTGACGACGGCGCATGGGCAGTGGCGCTGGGATCGTACCGTCGATCTCTCGAGCACGGTAGAGCGCATCGGCGCTGATGGTCGGGGCCTCGGGGTAGTGTTCGCCGGGGTCACTGTTGCCCCAACACAGACGAACACCTTGGCGGGGTACGACTATGCGTTGGGCCTCGCACTTGCGCTCGCAACCACACTCTTTGTCTTATTAACGCTCTGTGGTGCGCTATGGCGCTGGGCCACGGGGATGTCGGTGGCGTTCGCCGCCGTACCGCTGGGCTGCCTGCTGGCTGACCCGGTCGCGACCTGGCCCTACCTCTGGTGGTTTGTTGCTGGGGCCGGTATCGCAGTGCTGGTCGTCGCGGTGGCCGCGCTGAGTGGACTTGTTGATCGGCGACTCCAGGTGCGTGGTGCAGATTTGCCGGTCTGGTTTACACTCGCATGGTGGGCCATCCCGTTTGTGCAACAGGTGCTCATCGCCGACAACGTCTACATCCGTGCCTATGACTACGACTCATGGATGGGATGGTTGGGGGCAATCGCACTCGGTGGGAGCATCGCCGTTCGCTGGTCGTTGCGACACGATGCTGCGCTCGATCGATACCTGCGTTGGTTGCCGCTCATCGTGATGGTCTTGATGTCACTGGTCTTTCAGTCGACGGTGTTCATGCGGATTTTTCGCTATGGGAGCGGTGACTTTAGCATTTGGGTCGACGCCGCCACGCGTTGGGTGACGACGGGGACTCTCTACCTCGTTTCGAACGTCGCCGACAATCCGTTTGCCGGCTACAAGCGACCGCCGTTTTATATCATGCTGTTTACGCCGTTCGTCGGCCAAGACCCACTGGATATTCTCAATGGCTTCCGTGTCATCAACATTGCCCTCTTTGTCGCCACTGCAGCGGTCTGGTTGCGATCCCGTGCGCCGCACCGGCTGTGGTGGTGGCTGGCGGTGGTGCTCATTCTTGCCAACATGCAGCCGCTCTACGAGACCGTGACCTTTGGTCAAACAGACGTCATCTTGCTGTTTTGTATGATGCTGATCCTATGGGCATTGCAAAAAGAACGCGCAGGGTGGGCTGGGGTCATCGTCGCGTTGTTGACCTCGCTCAAAATCTATCCCATTTTGTTTTTGGCGTTCTTTGTCATCAAGCAACGCTGGTGGGGTGTGGTGGGGTTTGTGGTAGGCATGCTCGCATGGAACGGGATTGCGGTGCTGGTGATGGGCTGGGACCTGCACTGGATGTACCTGACCAAAGTCGTCGGGCATGTGGGCGGGACGACTGCATGGATCGAAAATCAGACCATCGCGGGATTTTTGACCCGCTTCTATGACAACCCATTCGTCATGAATCGCTTTGGCGTGCCCGAAATAGCCCGCATCGCATCACTCTTGTCGATGGCAGTGTCGGCCATGGTCTGTCTCTTGGCGTTGCGCGATGCGCCGAGCACCTCGAGTACGTATGCGTTGCAATACGGTTTGTTTGTGATGCTGATGGTACTGGCTATCCCCGTTGCGTGGATGCACTATTACACGCTCATGGTGTTGGTCTTTTGGATAGTGGTCTGGCATCATAGCGAAAGCGTGTTGACGCTCCGTCGTGCAGCTGCCTATGCGGTGAGCTTTGCGTTTATCGCGTATGGCAACTTCCGAAGCTTCAATTACCCCGAAGACTACGGCGCCGTTACTCTCCTGCTCGGATCGTACAAGTTGTATGCAATCTTGTTGTTGCTCGTCCTCTTGACCACCGAAATCATCCGGCACCGGAGTAGCTGGGCTGCACCCTGGCTGGCGCTGTGGCGACGACTACAGCCTGCCAAGTAACACGGTCAGATCGAACGTAAATGTCACCGGTGCCTCGGGTGGGTGTCCCCATGCTGCTGCGAAGGCATCTGCCCGAGCCAACACGGGATCTGCGTGTCCAGCTTTGATGTAGCGTTGTACCCCTGACCAGGTCTGCAAGTAGCCGATGAGCCGTTCACGGGTAAAGGCCACCGTCATCGGTGGTGCCGTGTATGGGATACGTGTGTATGGGAACGCCAGGGTCGCATAGTGCGCATCGACATGAACACGATCGGCCGGCCAATGTGCGGCGGTTTCGGCATAGAGTTCATCAATGATTGCCGTTAATGCCGGTGTTGCATGGAGGAGTGCATAGGTCCACACTGCAATCACGCTGCCCGGCTTGCCGATGCGGCGGACCTCGCGATGGAACGCATCGATGTCGAACCAGTGCATCGACTGTGCCACACAGATCAGATCGATGCTGGCATCGGGGAGCCCCGTCTGTTCGGCCCGCGACACATAGGGATGCACGTTGGGGGCATGTGGCATGGCTGCGATTTGGCTATAGGCGAGATCACTGGCATATACCGTCGCACATGCGGTTGCCAATGCCGTAGTCGCTTGGCCGTTCCCCGCTGCGAGGTCGAGTGCCGTGATTGCAGGGCCACCCGCGAGCGAAACGATATCGTGTATGAGTGCGGTGGGATAGGTCGGGCGGTACGACGCGTATTGTGTGGCGACCGTCGCAAAGTGATTTTGTTGTGCTTTGAGTGTCATACGGCGTCCTCAACGATGCGATGTCCCGCTGCAGTAATGGCCGTGTGGGCATCCGCGTAGCGTGCCTGTGGCACCAAGATATAGTCGGTGTTGTAGGTTGCCAACGTGAAAATCGGTACCTGTGCCTGTGCCAATGGTACTGCGATTTGGACCATGATCCCCGTCAGCGTCAAGTCGAATGGGCCGACGAACTGCAGGCACCACCACGCAGGGTCGATGATTGCACCAGGTGGTACCCATGCAGCCGGACAAACTCCTGAGAGTTCAGATGTGCTGCGTAGCACCGCAGCAAATACCCCGCTCGGGATTTCTGGAACCGTTGCGTTCTGCGGGAGTTGCCAGATAGCGTATTGTTCGGGGAGGCGTTTGAGTGTCAGCATAAGCAAAAACGGGATGATTCGTGCGAATCATCCCGTCCTTTCTCTCGCACGGGCGAGCTAGACGACGAAGTTGACCAACTTGCCGGGGATGACGACGACCTTTTTGATGCTGGCGCTCCCAATGAGCTCTTGGATACGTGCGTTGTCGCGCGCCCATGCTTCGAGCTGGGTGGCATCGGCTGCCGCTGGCACCAAAATCCGTCCACGCACTTTGCTGTTGACTTGCAGGACGACTTCGATTTCGCTGACCAGCAATGCTGATTCATCGAACGTGGGCCAACCTGCGTCGTAGACGCTGCCGGTCCCGCCGAACGCTGCATAGAGTTCTTCGGCCAAGTGTGGTGCAAACGGGCTGAGCAGGCGCGCGAACACATGCGCGACTTCGCAGAAGACCGCACCAACGGGGTGTTCGTTGCGGTAGCGTTGGACCTCGTTGAGCAGCTCCATCATGGCCGCAATCGCCGTGTTGAAGCGGAACGAATCGGTGTCCGATGAGATTTTCTTGATGGCGTAGTGCAATGCGCGCCACAAATCCTTCTCGTGTGGGGCGATATCTGCGGTGCTGATGCTCCCCATCTTGTAGCCACTGATGGCCACAGACTCGGTCATAAACAGCGCCATGATGCGATTGAGGAAGCGTTGTGCACCGGCGACGCCCTCGTCCGTCCATTCCATGCTGTTTTCGGGTGGGGCAGCAAACAACACCACAATACGCGCGACATCTGACCCGTATTGGCGCACAAATGGGCCTACTGGGATTCCGTTACCGGCACTTTTGGACATGGTCACGGGGCCACTGACCGCCTGCCAGCCACGGGCGTCGCCCTCGAGGGTATAGCCGTGGGGCTTGAGTGCGGCACGGGCGGCATCGAGCGCGAGTGATCCAGCCGGCAGGTCGTGTTTACGGCGCAGGTCTTCTGTGAAGCTTACGTGTGTCTCGGTGCCTTCGAGATCCGTGCGTACCCGGCGCTGGACCATACCTTGGGTGAACAACGCTTTGAATGGCTCGTCTTCGGGGACCAAGCCTTCGTCGTAGAGGACCTTGGTGATGAAGCGCGAGTAGAGTAAGTGCAAAATCGCGTGTTCGATGCCGCCGATGTACTGATGCACCGGCATCCAACGGGTTATGGCGTCTTTGGAAAAGATTTCTTGGTCATTCTGGGCGTCTGCATAGCGCAAGAAATACCACGACGAGTCGACAAATGTATCCATCGTGTCGGTGTCGCGGCGGGCCGGTTTGCCACTAACGGGATCTGTGGTATGCACCCATTCGGTCGCTGTCGCCAACGGGGATTTGCCCTTGGGCAGATAGTCGGCTACCTCGGGGAGTTCAACCGGCAAGCGCGGATCCGGCACCATCGTGCCGTCATCGAGGTAGAGCATCGGGATCGGGGCACCCCAATAGCGCTGGCGCGAGATGAGCCAGTCGCGTAATCGGTAGGTGATGGTCCCTTTGCCTTTGCCGTTGGTGGTCAACCAGGTAATCGCGGCTTTGACACTCTGGCCGTCGCCTTTGCCGGCGGGTAGGCCGTCGAGTGGACCAGAATTGACCATTACGCCATCGCCAGGCATCGATTCGGTCATTGTGCTGCCATCGAGGTGGGTGCCTTCGGGTTGCACCACAACGATGATATCGAGCCCGAAGTGCCGAGCAAAGTCGAAATCGCGCTGGTCGTGTGCCGGTACTGCCATGATGGCGCCGGTGCCGTAGCCCATCAACACGTAGTCAGCAATCCAGATCGGTACCTGCGCGCCGTTGACCGGATTGGTTGCGTAGGCCCCCAAGAACACCCCGGTCTTTTCGCGTGAGGTACTGGCCCGGTCTATTTCTTTGGTCAGTTTGGCCTTGTTGATGTAGGCGTTCACTTCGACCTGTTTGTCGGGGCTGGTCAGTTGGCCGACCAATGGATGCTCAGGTGCCAAGACCATGAACGTAGCGCCCCAGAGGGTGTCAGGGCGGGTCGTAAAGACGACGAGGTCGCCGGCTTTTGAGCCAAAGACGACTTCGGCACCTTCGCTTTTGCCGATCCAGTTGCGTTGCATGGTTTTGACTTGCTCGGGCCATTCGGTCAGTTTGTCGATATCTTGGAG
>CAIPUQ010000389.1 GCA_903868295.1 uncultured Roseiflexaceae bacterium | reverse complement strand
TGCAACACAACGACGTTGGTCGCCAACGCATCCAGCTGCAGAGCAACTGCCACACCGTAGGCAATCAGCGGGCTGGCAAACAGACGGATAATCACAGCGATACTCGTCAGCGGGACATCCTCGATGACCGTCTCTTGTGCGAGTTGCATGCCCAACAGCATCAGCAACAGCGGGAGCGTTGCCTGTGAGATCAGGTCAATACCATGCAAGAGCGAGCCGAGGACATTCGGCGTTTCAAACGACACCCCCAACCAACGTAATACCAGCGCGACACACACCGCGTAGATGGGTGGCATTTTGAGGATCTGTTTGAACCCCGTGCGCCAGTTCGAGTTGCCGGCTTGGGCAATCGCGATCGTCAGCGTCTGCGCCATGATGGCCTGCGCGATGAAGTACAACAATGCACGGTCGAGCCCCGCCTGCCCAAACGCAAAGTTGGCAGTCGGCAATCCATAATTGCCCGAGTTCATAAACATCGTTGTCAATAGGAGCGCTGCTGTTGACGGGGCATCGGTTTTGCGCAACCGCGCAATCGCATAGGCAATCAACCCAGATCCGAGGCAGACAGCCACCGAGGTCAGCGAGATGCGCAAAACCTCGGCACCAGGGATTTGGATTTTGATGATGGTAATGAAAATCAGCGCAGGGCTGAGCGCATACATGCTCATCCGGTTGAGCGAGCGTGTATCAATGGGCAAAAACCGCTTGAGCACATACCCGACCAACACCACCACGACAATAGGCAACAACACATCAATGAATGCGCGGATCAGCATGACGCACCTCGGCCGTGGTCAACTGCCACGCATATCGCTCTTTATTGCGTGATTGTGCCAAAAATCATCTCGTCCACCAACTGCTCGACCGGCGCGTGGTCGTCATAGAGCACCATCGAGCCGTCGTCGCCCTGGAGGAAGGGGAAGCCTTTGGTCTTTTCCATGACGATTCGCATCGCCGGATCTTCCATGGACTGGTAGTTTTCGGCGAAGTTTGCAGCACCGTCGCCGATGGGAGCGATGGTCCCGATCAGCATCCAGTTGCCGTAGCTCGATGTCTCGAGGACAAACACACTGGTGAACACACGCCGCATCGTGGTCGCTAGTGCTTGTGCCAGGCGAATATCCCCATTCGCCCCGAGCCCGGCATTGAGGACCAACGCGCCGTTTGCGTTCAAACGTTGTTTGGCCATCTGAAAGAACTCGACCGTGGTCAAATGAAAGGGGATGTACGGTTGATGATACGCATCCACCCCGATGATGTCGTACGTACCCGATTGAGCAGCCAACCACGTGCGCCCATCTGCGACGTGGACCCGATAGTTTGGATTCCCGTTGGGTGTTTGACTATCGTTCATGCCGAATGATTGACGGGCGACGGCCACAATAGCCGGGTCTATTTCGACTGCATCGACCTCGGCATCGGGGCCGTGTATTGCCAAAAACTGCGCCGTCCCTGTGCCTGCAGCAGAGCCGATCATGGCCATCTTGCGGATCGACTGTACCTGTTGTTGCGGTAGGACATATGGCGCGATGGCGAAGTAATCCCACGGACCACCATCGGTCAGCATGTCGACCGCGTTGCCACTCAGCATCCCATCGGCATTGGCGACCGAGTGCACCGCCATGCCCTCATTGAGCAACAAGAGCGTCTGCATGCCATGGATGGGGTGTGGCCGGGTCGCCACCTGGATGGTGTTGTTGGCACTCTCGATGGTCTGCTGCACCGTACATTGCTGACAGCCTGCCGCCAACTCCGCCGGTCCATTGATGAGCCTCCAGCCCATCAATACGGCTACCAAGAGTAACCACAAGGCGCGGCGCGGCTGCGTTCCTGCCCAGACACCGAGCACAATCAACAGTCCGGCAATCGTCAGCAACGAAATACTTGTTCCCAACCACGGGATCAGCCAGAGCGCAGCAATGAAGGTGCCGGCCAGCGACCCCATGGTGGCATACATCGACAACCGCCCCAACACGCGACCGACACGCTCGGGCGCGGTGACCGACACCGCCAATGTGCTGACAAACGGTGAAATC
>CAIPUQ010000388.1 GCA_903868295.1 uncultured Roseiflexaceae bacterium | reverse complement strand
GACAAAACTGACCGCTGGTTGCGCTTTCGTCTTGCGCTGGGGTGACGGGAACGCACTCAATTTGCCATCGTAGTAGGCCGTATTCGAAAACGCAATGAGCATTTCGTTTTCGCTCCGGTAATGCCAGGTCAACGTCTGGCTCGGGATCTGCGCCATCACACACTCGGACAGAATGCTTTCTTCGTCGAGGGCAATCGTCTCGTCTGCCTCGTCGCTTTCGTCGAACAGCGACTTCTCGGCGATGCTGGTGGGCGGCATCTGCTTGGAGTCACCGACGATGATGGCACTATCGGCACGGCCGATGCCACAGATGGCGCTGGTGACCCGGATCTGCGACGCCTCGTCGAAGATGACGATGTCGTACGGGGTCGACGAAACGTCGAGCAACATCGCAATCGAGTTCGGGCTGGCTATGGTGCACGGCATCAGCATGCGGATGACGTCCGAATGGCGGGACAACAGCTGGCGTACTTTGAGTTGGCGACGGACTTTTTGGAGCTCACGGCGCAGATTGGTGACCTCGCCTGCATTGCCCGCCACATAGTCGCGCCGATGATCGAGCATTTCTTCGGCAGCCAGCCCCGAGATGAACGTGCGCACCAATGTACTTGCATCGCGGAAGCGCAGCACCACCATGTCGTGCTCTTTGCCGTCGAACTGATCGAGATTTGCCTCGAGGAGCAAACGTTCGATGTGCTTGGTCAAAAAGCTCCGTTCGAACATATCGATCACGGACTGGTATGCATAGCGACCGGTCAAAATCCCACGCGCCAAATCCGCCATGTCATAGCCGTAGAGCGCATGGACGGATTCGGAAAACTTGACCCAGCGCTCGAGCAACAGGAAGTTGTTTTGCACGGCATCGATATAGAGCTCGCTGATCGCCTCGTTGATTTTTTCGATGAGCGTTTGTGTGCCACGCCAACTGTCGAGCGACGCCGGTTCGGCACCAGTCACGGTCAAAAACTGTTCGAGCGACGCCGTAAACATGCTCAATGCCTGCTTTTCGACCGCGTTACAGGCCATCACCGCCTGCTGCGTGGCAGACGGCAAGGCGGTACTCGACTGCGTCACGAAGGCGACCTGCGATTCGATGCGGGCGAGTTCTTCGGCCAACAGCGCCATGTCATCGCTGTTGAGCGGATTGAACGTGCGCGGCAGCGCCATGCCGGGGTAGCTACGCACTTCTTCGCGGAGGCGCTTGGCGGTCTGTTGCTGCGCCACGATGGCATTGAGGAACTCGGCGGGAGTCGCAAAATTGAGAAAATTCCCCCGTACCAGATACGTCAAAATGTCGTTCTGTGCCTGATCGACGCGTGCTGCGCGCCCCAAAAAGAAGCTCGTTTTGGCCGTCTCGAGTGCGCCAAACAAATTGCTGAACACAATATCGATCGCCGCATCGGTCAATGCAACCGGACTGATATCGTAGTTGCGCATCTCGCTGACGTACCCTTCGATCCGCTTGCGGATCGACACGTTGACCGATTGTGCATGCTGTTTGGCCGCTTCGAGGTCGATTGCCTGCGGGTCGGTGACCATCTGCAAGACTGCGAGTTCGGCACGTGTGCTGATCGTCGCCAACACCCGCCGCGGCGCATCTGCCGACGAGATTTTGGTGCTCAGGTCATAGATGCTGTCGACCACGGTGCGCAATGCGGTGTCGAAATCGGGCGTCAAGGTAGCCAGCGAAATGGTGCGGCCAATAAACGTCCACGGATTGCGACTCGCATTGCCGACGTTGGCTGCGGTGTCTTGCACCCGTTTGAGTGATTCGATGATGATGTCGACGTCGCGTTTGTTGCGTTCGATGAAAAACTTGGCCGGCAACGGGACGATGTCGGTCTGCGCCAATGCCAGCAAGCGGTCGCGGGCAGAGTAGAGCGAATAGCCAAAGTTGCCGATTTTGTGGAGGCGATCAGGGTAGGCTTTGAGTGTATGAATGTATTGATCGTAGGCCCGCTTGTGGACGTCATAGCCGGTTTTGTCGCCCTGAATGGTCGCATCGAGCGCCCGCAGGAGCTGTGTCTTGACGGCATCCGGCTTGCTGTCTTGATCATGGATGTCGAGCACCAT
>CAIPUQ010000387.1 GCA_903868295.1 uncultured Roseiflexaceae bacterium | reverse complement strand
TTTTGGAGAATCACCGGCTCGCTGGTGAGGAGCGTGGCCGCAAGTAACGGCAACGCTGCGTTCTTGTTCCCCGCTGGTCGTATCGTGCCACTGAGGCGATGCCCGCCTTCGATAATAAAGCGATCCATGAATACTCCTGCCTATAGCATGGTCGTAATGTGTTCGAAAAACCCAGGGGACTGTGTTTGCTGCTGTTGGAGTGCGACGTCACCTCCGAGGACCACGGTGCGCCAGTGTGTGCTCATTGCTTCGAGCGCCGCGCCATAGCGTGCGAAATGATGATTACCCACCGCTAGTGCCTGTTGGCGAACCTGTTGTCGATATGCGTCATCGTCACCGGAGAGTAATCGCGACATGGCACCGAAACCGCGTGCGTCGGGCAATTGATGACCGTCGAAATCCCCGGCTGCACCTATGATTGCCTGGAGCAGTGCATCGTCATCCAACTGCACAGTTTGCAGCCATGCACCTGCAGCTCGGTATGTATCAAGTGTTTTTTGGAGATTTGGATCACGATACGACAACATGGTCAACAACCCGGTACGTATGTCTAACACACTAAATGCGCCGTATGCACCGCCTTTTTCACGGATTGCTTCGTGCAAAAAGGTCCGACTCAAGTGGCGATTGACGACGATATCTGCACCGTCACAGGTATAGCCGATGGTTGATAATGCACCACCGACGCCCACGTAGTTAACTTGTGCAGGCAATTGGAGCGCTTCGCTGTGCGCATATTTGGCAACACTCCAGTCATTCGGTCGGCGGGTCCCATGCGGAATGCTGGGCATCACGGCATCGATATGACCGATGATCGTACTCCCATGCTCCGGGTTCGCCGTGATGTGGATGCGCATAGCCTCGTGGTGGAACAAAACGTGTTGGATTTCGGTGAAGTGTGCATGAATGTCACTCCATGCATCGTCACCACGCTGCGCGAGATGGCGTATGAATGCAACATATGTCGCACCGCCGGTAAGTTCTGCAAACGTGTGATTGCTGCTGTATGGAGCACGCAAACGAGTGTTTACATAACTGTGGCCAGAAGGGAGGATGCCAGCTTCACGGCCTGCCTTATCCTCACGCACCATCTGCATGATGCGTTCTTTGTTGTGCATATGTGGCGAAACAATGATGTCGCGCATAAGTTCGAGCAGTACCGGTACGTTTTGTAGGGTCGCTTTGCCGCGCACAAAAAGGTTGCCGTACGGTTGATGGGTAATCCTGTGGGTTCCAATCGACGACGATACGCCTATTCCACCCGTATACGTACCAGTCCGTTGTGATTGTTTGCTCATGTCGTAGGGACCTGCGCCGACCGATGTCAATGCGCGGAGAAACAAGGGGACATATGGGAGTAGCCGAGCGGGGATTTGGAGCAGGTCAAAACCGAAGTCGATGTATGCAATGCCACTGGTGAACAACGGTGCGTGCGTTATCGGTACGCTGTGGATCTGATGCAGTTCGAGCGGTGTGTGCTTGACGTCGGTGTCAATGTCTGCGCGGCCGAGTCGCGGCACCGTGGCGAGTGCTTCGGGAGCGTCTGGTGTCTCTTGCCACCGTTCGAGCCGTTCTGCATCTCGACGTATCGCTTCGCGACCTGTTTCGTCGAGACTGCCTTCAACTGATTGGAGTTCTGCTGCTTCGGCAGCATCGAGGGTTGCGTTCAGTTCGGCATCTGGCGACACCGTGAGTGTCACGCGGTGGGGATTGTCGAGGACCATTGAACGCAGAATGGTGGCGGTACGGCTCGGGTCCTCGAGGCGTTTGCGCACCTCTGCCAATGGCTGCTCGTAGTTGAGGACAGCCAGTATGTCGTTGCCGTACAACCACGGTTCTGTCATATTCAGCATGAGTGAAAGCCCACGCGGAAAACCACCGGTATTGTTTTCGCGTGCGCGGAACTCGAATGTATTGAGTGACGCGGCAAGTTGCTCTGGTTCGACCCCTTGTTGACACACCGTTTCGATGGCAGCCAACACCATCGGCGCGACTGCATCGACATGGTGGGGCAACACTCCCTTGAGCCCGAGCGCAAAATACGGCTGCAACCCGCTGCCGAACCCACCGCCCGAAATATTTTCGCCCAGGCCACTGTCGAGGAGAATTTTTCGGAGCGGTGAAGCGGCGTCACCCAACAGCGCATCATCAATAATCATGATTTCGAGTTCGTCGACGGGGCTGAGCTGCTGTTGTGCCAACCACGCCAGCGTGACCACGTTTCGCTGTTCTTCGGCTGTTGCAGGGTATGTATATCGTGCCGTCCGCGGTTCAGTCCACGCTGGTTGCGTGGTGAGCGGTGGGGGAGCTGCTTGCGCAGTAAATGTCGCCAAGAATGGTTCGAGTGCAGCAAGTCGTGGTTCTTCGGCATCATCGCCATACCAAAAGAGAAGTGCATTGCTCGGGTGATAGTACGTTTGGTGGAAGGCAACGAACTCAGGGTAGCTCAGCGATGGGATATCCCGAGGGTACCCGCCCGAATCGTGTGCATAGATTGTGTCGGGCATCAATTCCTTCATCAATGCGCGCCCAGCAATGCGATCTGCAGTCGCCGATGCACCCTTCATTTCGTTGTACACGATGCCTTTGTACGTCAGCGCACCGTTGTCGTCGAACTCATATCGCCAGCCTTCTTGACGGAGCGTATCCTCGCTTATCAATGGATGAAATACCGCATCCATGTATACCGAGACAAGGTTATACAAATCCTTCAAATTGGTGCTGGCAACCGGATACACGGTTTTGTCCGGGTAGGTCATTGCATTCAAGAAGGTATTGACAGAACCTTTCAAAAGTTCATTGAACGGACTCTTGACAGGGTATCGTGTCGATCCGCACAGGACAGAGTGTTCGAGAATGTGGGCAACCCCGTTTGAACTCGCCGGCATGGTGCGCAATGCGACTCCGAAGCTTTTGTTCTCGTCGTCGTTGCTGACCGACACCAACGTAGCCCCCGAGGGGTGTGCGTAGAGTCGTACGTGTGCTTGGATATCGGTAACGAATGTATCGTGGTAGAGGCGGAATTGGTGTGTCATACGTCTCTCTCGTCCGAAGAATAGTATGAACATCATACCATGCAGATATCGGGTATACTTGCGACAAACCATCGTGTTGGAGTGTGTGATGAACAAAAAATCTATTCGTGATATCCAGTGGCAGGGGAAGCGTGCAGTGGTCCGCGTCGATTTCAATGTTCCCATCGAACATGGTGTCATCGGCGATGATACGCGTATCCGTTCAGCGGTACCTACCATTCAGTACCTCGTTGACCATGGTGCCTCAGTCGTGTTGATGTCGCATCTGGGACGACCCAAAAACGCCGTCGTCGAATCACTCCGACTCAAACCTGTTGCTGCCCATTTGGCAGAACTGCTCAACAAGACGGTCACAGCCATTCCAGATGTTGCTGGCCCAAATGCACTGAGTGCGGCCAAAGCACTCGGTGCAGGGCAGATTTTGATGCTCGAAAATACCCGGTTTGATGCTCGCGAAGAAGCAAATGACCCATCGCTCGCAAAAGAATATGCCGCACTCGGCGATGTCTACGTCAATGATGCATTCGGCGCAGCACATCGGGCCCATGCATCCACGGCAGGGATTGCAGCGTATCTACCTGCTGTCGCTGGATTGCTGATGGAACGCGAGCTAGAGGCACTCGCCGGCACACTCGCAAATCCCGAGCGACCCTTCATCACGATTATCGGCGGTGCCAAAATCAGCGACAAAATCGGCGTCATCGAAAATCTCCTCTCCAAAGTCGATGCGTTGCTCATCGGTGGCGGCATGGCCAATACGTTTTTGCTTGCGCAGGGCTTTGCTATGGGGGATTCACTCGTCGAAACAGCCAGTCTCGATTTGGCCAAACGGATGATTGACCTCGCCGCCACCCGTGGTACAAAACTCTTGTTGCCCACTGATGCAGTTGTTGCAGACGCATTTTCGCCGACTGCAAACACCATGGTCGTGCCGGTCACCGATGTCAAGCCCGGCTGGCGTATTCTGGATATTGGGCCTGCGACACGAGCTGTCTATGCGGCGCAAGTCGCGTCAGCAAAGACCGTCATTTGGAATGGTCCGATGGGCGTATTTGAAATGCCGGCTTTCGCAGAGGGTACTCGTGCAGTGGCACAAGCGTTGGCTGATAGCAGTGCTAAGTCTATTGTGGGTGGTGGTGATTCTGTTGCAGCCATCGAACAGATGGGACTGGCCGATCGTGTCAGTCACATTTCGACCGGTGGTGGTGCATCACTCGAATTGCTCGAAGGCCGGGTATTGCCCGGTGTCGACGCACTCAACAACCGGTAGCCTACACGACAACACCCCCCGCGTTCTACGGAACGCGGGGGGTGTTTTGTATGCCTTAGAATTGCAGCAACATGGCATCCGGGTCTTCGAGCATGTCTTTGATGTGCACCAAAAACCGCACTGCAGTCGAGCCGTCGATGATCCGGTGATCATACGAAAGCGCAAGATACATCATCGGACGAATGACGATTTGGCCATTCACGACAACGGGTCGTTCCTGAATCTTGTGCATCCCCAAAATGCCCACTTGTGGTGCATTGAGGATTGGTGTCGACATCAACGAACCAAATACCCCACCGTTGGTGATGGTAAAGGTACCACCGACCAGGTCATTCAAACCGAGTTTGTTCTCACGTGCCTTGCGGGCAAGTGCATCAATCCCTTTTTCAATCCCAGCGAACGAAAGTGCATCTGCGTCTCTGAGAACCGGAACGACCAACCCATCGTCGGTCGAAACAGCGATGCCGATGTCGTAGTAGTTTTTGTAGACAACCTCGTCGCCCTGAATCTCAGCGTTCACCGCAGGGAATGCTTTGAGGGCACTCACGGTCGCCTTCGTAAAAAACGACATGAATCCCAGACCAATGGTGTGCTGTTCTTTGAACGAGTCTTTTTTGCGCTTGCGAATGTCCATCACGCGCGTCAAATCGACTTCGTTAAATGTCGTCAACATTGCAGCCGTCTGTTGTGCCAGAACCAAGCGTTGGGCAATGGTCTGCCGACGGCGGGACATCTTGACGCGGGTTTCGCTCCGCGCTGCTGCAGGAGCAACGGCAGCTGGCACGGTTGGAACAACCGCTGGTTGCGCGGGGACGGCAGCGTTGATGACATCCTGTTTGGTGATTTTGCCGCTCGGTCCGCTGCCTGCAACGGTACGCAAGTCTACACCCGCATCCGCTGCAACATTCCGCGCCACGGGAGTAGCAGTGCTCGCGGTTTCGGCTTTCGATGTCGCTACTGCAGCAGTTGCAGTTGATTGAGAAGCAGGTGCAGTCGCAGTTGCAGTGCCAGTAGGGTCGAGCACGGCGATTACTTCACCGACTGCAACGGTGTCGCCTTCTTTTTTGCGGAGCAGCGTGACGACACCTGCATTTTCTGCGGTGACTTCGATGTTCACTTTATCTGTTTCGAGTTCTGCGATGATGGACCCGGCAGCGACCGCTTGACCAACAGAGACGAGCCATTTTGCCAAGGTACCCTCGACAATCGATTCACCTAATACTGGAACTTTGACTTCGATGCTCATCTCTCACTCCTGCACTATGAGGCTACCACGATGGCGGGAACGAGATTTTTCTCGTGCACTGCCCGTTGGATGATGCGATTTTGCTCTTCGACATGATCGGATTGTGAACCTTCCGCTGGGCTCGCTGAAGGCGCACGACCGACGTAGGTAAATGGGAGGCCGTCGGGAAGCAATGCCTTGATTCGTGGTGCAACATACGTCCATGCACCCATGTTTTGTGGCTCTTCTTGGAGCCATACGACATCGCGCAAGTTCACGTAGCCACGCATTGCTTCTTGGAGTTCTTCTGCGGGGAAGCTGTACAGTTCTTCAATCCGAACAACTGCACAGTGGGTGCGATCCTGTGGCGCAAGAGCGGTCACCACATCGACATAGACTTTGCCACTGCAGAGAATCATCCGCGTCACTGCCGAGCGATTAGATTGTACTTCGGGATCGTCGATGATGCGTTGAAATTTGCCATGGGTCAAATCTGCCAGGGACGAACCTGCCTTTGCATGGCGCAGCAAACTTTTGGGTGTCATCACAATCAGCGGGCGTGGGTCTTCGGTGCGCAACACCGCTTGACGACGGAGCAAATGGAAGTACTGAGCAGCAGTCGTACAATTGGCGACGCGTATGTTGTCATCGGCTGCCATTTGCAAAAACCGTTCGAGGCGGGCACTGGAATGTTCCGGACCTTGGCCCTCGTATCCGTGCGGCAGCAACATCACCATGGATGGTTGCAGTCCCCATTTTTTGCGGCCCGATACGATGAACTGGTCGATGATTACCTGGGCGCCGTTTGCGAAATCGCCGAACTGGGCTTCCCACAGCACGAGGGTGTCTGGTGCGTGGGAGCCGTAGCCATATTCAAACCCCAACACTGCATTTTCAGAGAGTGGACTGTTGTACACCGCAAATGACGCAGTTGACTGGGCGAGATGATGCATTGGCACATGCGACAACCCCGTCTCGAGATCATGGAGGACCAAATGACGGTTGCTAAATGTACCACGTTGACTGTCTTGTCCGGTCATTCGAATCGGCACGCCTTCGCACAAGAGTGACGCAAAGGCAAGTGCCTCGGCATGAGCCCAGTCGATAGCACCGGGGACTTCAAAGGCAGTCCGTCGTTTGTCAAACATGCGTGCGAGTTTGGGGTTCACGGTAAACGCATCAGGCACTGCGAGCAATCCCGTGTTGAGCGTGCGCAAGACATGCTCCGGCACCGCAGTTTGCGTACGGCGAGCTAAGCCTGCAGGCGGGGTGACCGGTGTCTCTGGCTTCACCGGATCCGTTTCTGCGCGTTGCTTTGCTTCACGCAATTTACTGGTCGTTTCGTCGATCATTTGTTGCACTTCGGCCGCGGTGATGATGCCTTCGGCGATCATTTTGTCGGCAAGCAGCTGACGAACCGTTTTGTGTTGAGTGATTTGTGCGTAGAGCAACGGTTGGGTGAACGTCGGCTCGTCGCCTTCGTTGTGCCCCCAACGTCGGTACCCGACAAGATCGATCAGAAAGTCTTTGTGGAATTCGTTGCGATACCCGAGTCCGAGTCGACCAGCGACGATACATGCCTCGACATCATCTGCGTTGACATGTGCGATCGGGATTTCGAATCCTTTTGCAAGGTCTGATGCATAGACGGTCGTGCGACTATCCGTAGGATTGGTCGAGAACCCAATCTGGTTGTTCAGAATGATATGAATCGTGCCACCGATACTGTATCCGTCCAGACCAGACATATTCAATGTCTCGGGGACGATACCTTGGCCGGGGAACGCCGCATCACCATGAATAATAATCGCCAACGAGGCTGCACGATCACGGGTTGGCGCACCGGGTGTCGCTCGGTTGTCTTGGACCGCGCGCGCACGGCCTGCAACCACCGCGTTGACAAACTCGAGATGACTCGGGTTCGGCGCAAGGGTGATAGGCATCGACGAAATGCCGGAGTTAATATAGGTCCGCCGTGCACCAAGATGATACTTGACGTCGCCCGTCCACCCATGTGCCTCACGTACCACGGGTTGGTGCGCATCACGATGGGCATGCAAAAACTCGCCCAATATGTGGTGGTAGGGTTTGCCAAGCGTGTGCGCCAATACATTGAGCCGACCTCGATGCGCCATTCCGATGACGATTTCTTTGGTCCCTTCGACAGCCGCGTTGCGAATCATCGAATCGAGCATGGGAATGAGTACATCACACCCTTCGAGTGAAAATCGCTTCTGGCCAACGAACGTTGTGTGCAAATACCGCTCAAACGTCTCGACTTCGGTCAGACGTTCGAGGATTTCGCGCTTGCGGCGATCAGAGAAGCCATAGTAGTACCGTTTTGATTCTATCGAGTCGTGAAGCCATTGCCGTTCGTTGTAGAAGTGCACATGGTCTGTTTCGTACCCGGTCGTGCCCGAATAGATACGTCGTAAAGCTTTGACACCTTCGAACGCATTTGCATGTTCACCTTGCATCGGGCTACGAAGTATCGTGCTCGGTAATGCCTGCAAATCACTGAGTGCGATGCCATGATATTCGAGTTCGAGGGCGGGATCGCCCATTGGTGGTTTGCCGAGTGGGTCAATTGTTGATGCAAGATGGCCTACCTCACGGATGTACCTGATGAGGCGTGCAGCAGATATTGCAGTAGTGACATCGACTCCTGCGTGACCGGTAGTGCTCGTCGCCGTAACGTTTGTGCGGCTGTCGAGTGGGGCGGTGAGTGATTGAAACCATGTCTGAAGGTCAGGCTCGACGAGTTCGGGATTTTGTACGTAGAGTTCGTACTGTTCGAGCAGATATGCCGCATTCGGACCCGAAAATTGTGCGAACGATGGTCGCATTAGATACTCCTCAACCGACGGCAGTATGCGAGGCATACCGTGGCACCTCTGCCAAGCCGTTTTAGTATAGATTGACACGCATGCTCCGTCAAGAATTATTCAACACAAGACCAGATAGTACTTTTCATTAATCACATATAGTTCCAAAGCGATTTGATATAATCAGTAGGTGAGAAAGAGAGGATCCTGTGCGAATTACCCGCGCTCTTATAACTGCTGCGTCTCCTGCACAAAAAACACTCCCGCTCCAACGGCTCGTTGATCGCGATGGCAGCCCCAAAACGTTGCTGCAAATCATCGTTGCCGAGGCGCGTCAGGCTGGCATCGAACACATCGTTGTCGTTGTTGCTCCCGGAAGTGCAGAATCGTATGTTGCTGCATTGCCGGGTGAGGCCCAATTTGTCCAGTTTATTGAACAGACCAAACCGCGCGGTTACGGTCATGCTGTGTTGATTGCACGCGATGCTATGCGCGATGAGCCTTTTTTGCATCTTGTGGGCGATCATATTTACATTAGCAATCAAAGCCGAGGGTGTGCCCAACAAATTATCGATATCGCCGAGTCCGAGTCTTGTGCGGTGTCGGCGGTCCAATCCTCTCGAGAACACGTGTTGCCATATGTCGGTGTGATCGGCGGGCGCCCGGTTGCTGGCAAGCCACAGCATTACACGGTCGATCGGGTAATCGAGAAACCAACCCCGACGGCTGCAGAACAACATTTATTGGTTCCCGGATTGCGGGTCGGTCATTATCTATGTCTCTTTGGGATGCACGTCCTGACGCCGACAATTTTTTCGCTCCTCTCCGACGAGCAACAACGTCGCCCATCAGACATGTTGCAACTCTCGCCGGCACTCGACGCGCTTGCGCGCCACGAGCGCTACCTGGCGGTAGCCGAATTGGGCAAACGATATGACACTGGTGCGCAGTACGGGTTGTTGGCTGCACAGCTCGCACTCGGTTTGAACGGGGCTGACCGCGAAGAAGTCCTCGCAACCATAGCAGAATTGTTGCTCCACCGCCGTATCGACTAGGAGTGCCTGTGTCATTGCTCTGTAGCATCATAACTAGCCCCAACGAAGCGGAGCGCAATCAACCGTTCACCGCAGTGTGTGCTGCAATGACGGTGTCACAGCTCAATGCGGAAGTCGATGCACTCGAAGCCTTTCGGCACGAACAGACGAATCTCTACCATCGTGTTCGTGCGCTGTTCTTTTTGTATGCAATGCATCGGTTCATCCTCCCTGCGCGCTACGACGCAGCAGAAGCAATGACCATCCCGTACGAAGGCTATGTGCACCTATTGAATCGACGTTTCGAAGAAGCGATTCATGTTTTTCTGGCGGGGTATCGGGTACATCCATCCGACGCATTATCGAGTGCTCTGGCCCAAACATACCATCAACTTGCCTTTCAAACCCTTGCAGATCAGGTACGGCAAAGTGTGCGTGCGGTACGGGGTAATCAATGGATGTTCCGCATGGGGCACCCTGCTGACTTTCCGTTGCGTGTTCGGTCAGAACTCCGTGAGCGCGACGAAGATGGTTTGTTCCCGTTCTTGTTCGAGTCGACCCCGGTGCGCATGGACCTTTCGCATAGCGCATGGAGTGATATTTTCTTTTTGGGAATGGATTATCCTGCCGGAGCCCAGGTACTTAACATCTCTGTTGACCTTGGGGTGCGTGGTCGCGATACGACAACCAAACCTCCGGTAGAAGCCTATGTGCGTGTCATCGACGAGCCACTCTTGCGTTTGACCAGCGTAGACCTCAAGAGTACTGCCGATATCACCAGCGTTGCGGAAGTCTTTGACTTTGGTCGGGATTACTTGGGCCTACTCAAAGCCGCAGTCATTGCTGCCGGGATTATCCCACCAGGCATGGAGCATTCCAATACATCCCTTGCTGATTTACTCGCGAAACTGGTCGGTACAGGGAATGGGCTCGAACTCATTTCGTCTGTGAATGACATCCCCAAAGGCTCCCGACTCGCCGTATCAACCAATTTGTTGGCCGCGTTAATCAGTGTGTGTATGCGTGCCACTGGACAAACCGTGTCGCTGACGGACGGCCTGGTCGAAGAAGAGCGCCGCTTGGTTGCCGCACGTGCAATCTTGGGCGAATGGCTGGCAGGTTCCGGGGGTGGCTGGCAAGATTCCGGCGGGATTTGGCCTGGGATTAAGTTCATCCAAGGTGTCGAAGCCGGCCCCGAAGATCCCGAGTATGGGGTGAGCCGCGGCAGGCTCCTCCCTCAGCACACAGTCCTCGATACGACGGTGGTGTCGACAGAAACGCGCCAAAAACTGCAGAATAGTCTGGTCCTCGTGCATGGCGGGATGGCACAAAATGTCGGTCCAATCCTCGAGATGGTCACCGAGAAGTATTTGCTTCGCGAAGCAGCAGAATGGGATGCACGACAAGATGCCATTCGCTATATGGAAGAAGTGCGTGCTGCACTTGCCGTTGGCGATATCCGAGAGCTCGGTGCAATTACAACGCGTAACTTTTATGGACCGATTCAGGCGATTATCCCGTGGGCGACCACTCGGTATACCGAAGGACTCATTCGCACGGTGCGGGCACGCTTCGGAGACAAGTTTTGGGGCTTTTGGATGCTTGGGGGTATGTCTGGTGGCGGCATGGGGTTCATCGTTGATCCTACAGTCAAAAAAGACGCACAGGATGCACTCCAAGAAATCATGGACGCGGAACGTGACGCGCTTCAGGATGCTCTGCCCTTCGCGATGAATCCGGTCGTATATGATTTTGCGGTGAACGAACGAGGCACATGGTCTACGCTGTGCACTACACATACGCAGCTGCTCCCGACAGGGTACTATGCGCTCCACATGCCGCGCCTGTTACGCACTGACCCCAAGCACATCAATCCTACCCGCCGGTTCGAACTCGACCGCTTCGGCGCTGCGTGTTTGACGCGTCCAGAACTGGCTCGGGTCGTTCCCATGTTGTTTGATCAGATGTTGCCACACATGAGCAACGCATCCACTCATGGTACAACCCTGAGCGATGGTCTCGTGGCAAATGGGTTTGATCGTGAGTTGCATGAACAAATACGTGGTGATATGCAGGCCGGTCGCATCGGCTTATTGCAGAATCGTCTACCGGTGAGTGCGACGATTCGCGATGTGTTGCCGACAGATGTCGTGGGTGCAATAGGATCAATCGAACAAGAGGCCATCCGACTCGGGGAACACGCTCTGCGCTCTGGTGAGGTCGCGGTAGTGACGTTGGCCGGTGGCGCGGGAAGTCGCTGGACGCAAGGGGCAGGCGTGGTCAAGTCATTACACCCGTTTGCGCAATTTGCAGGGCAGCATCGTACCTTTGTCGATGTCCACATTGCCAAAAGTCGAAAGACCAGTCAAGCCTATGGAACATCGCCGACGCACATATTCACCACGAGTTACTTGACACATCGTCCCCTCCAATCAGTGTTCGAGCGTAGCGGTGTGCATGGTCGTCCGTTTGCATACCCAGGTACCGTGATGTTGTCGCATGGTCGGTCGGTTGGTCAACGCTTTGTTCCGATGACGCGGGACCTGCATTTTGCATGGGAAGAAACCCCGCACCAACTCCTCGACGTCCAAGCACAAAAAATGCGTGAAAGTGTTCACACTGCATTGTTGCACTGGGCACGGAACAGCGGCGAAGGTGCGGATTACATCGATAACGTGCCCTTGCAGTGCATGCACCCCATCGGCCATTGGTTCGAATTACCCAACATGTTTCGCAATGGGGTGTTCGCAGACCTATTGCGCAATACCCCGAACCTCAAATATCTGATGCTCCATAACATTGATACCCTCGGTGCATCACTCGATCCCGGTGTGCTCGGGCTACACATTCAGCAAAATCGTGCATTGTCATTCGAAGTCACCGCACGCAGACTCGATGATCGCGGTGGTGGCCTGGCGCGTGTAGACAACCATGTTCGCTTGGTCGAAGGCTTAGCAATGCCACGTATTGAAGCCGAATTCCAATTGCGTTTTTACAACACGCTCACGAATTGGATCGACATTGACCAGCTGTTAGCCATTTTTGAGTTGAGTCGTGACGACATATGCACACGACCAGACAGAGTGCACGCAGCGGTACGGGCAATGGCCCAACGTATGCCTACGTACGTCACCATCAAGGATGTCAAAAAGCGCTGGGGCAACGGCCAAGAAGATGTTGTCCCAGTCGCACAGTTCGAAAAACTGTGGGGGGACATGACGGCATTGCCCGGAGCGTATTCTTCTTTTTTACATGTTTCACGCGCACGTGGCCAGCAACTCAAAGACCAGGCCCAACTCGACGGCTGGTTCCGTGATGGGAGTGCAGCCGCAATCGACGCACTGTGTGCGTGGCCAGAGGAATAAACAATGCAGCGTTCGTATCAGTTTTGGGACGGCCTTCGTCCCGATCAAATTGCCCAAGTACACACACAGTTCGGTTCTGTCGATGCATGGTTGAGCGTCAGACGGGCTCGTCCGAGCTCGCTGCTGACCGTTTGGAATGATCAAACACTCGTAGCTGTCTCTGTAATGACGCACAATCGGCTGGCTATTCAAGGCACAATTGTCGATGTCGCGATAATCCGTCGCCAATCGTTCACTGCTACCCCTGACACTGCAGAAGTTGTCGAACTGACCATGATGCATGCTGCTGCAGCCCTCGACGAAGGTATCGGCATTGTATTGCGCTCAGGCGACTCCATTGCGTGGGCTGCGTACGGGTTTGCTCCTATTTCATACACCGCCACCACGTCTTGGACGCACCCGCCACGGATGTCTCGTCCACAGCCTGGCACCACGCAACGGATTGCGGCAGATAGTGACGTTCTGCAACGGCTGAGCGATATCCAGCGTGTTCGACCGACGGGGAGTGTGGATGTTGTCGATTGGGAAGATATTGGACCCACAGACTGGTTCCTCCTCACGAGCCGTGATGGTCAATTACGTGGGGCTGCACAGCTCGAAGTCACGGACGAGGGTACCGTTTGTCGGCGCGCAGTGGTAACCGATGACGGCGCAGCCGGAGACCTCATTGATGGGCTTGTCGACACCATTGGTGCCAACGCACTGCAAATCGCCGTGTCACCGGAACATCCACTCGCGCGGATGGCGTTAGCAGTTGGTGCCGAGTTACGGTTGCACGCAGCAACGCCATTCGGTGTATTGGGTGGAATCATCGATTTGCCGACCATGTTGACGGCATTGATTCCTGCGTTTACTGCACGCATTGCTGCATCGGGATACGCTGATTGGGTTGGTGGGGTGCGTCTCGAGATCAGCGATGAACGGGCTATGATTATGCTCACTGCCGGCGTCGTGACAATCATTGATGGCACACGTGAAGCCGCAGTGCGCATGCGTTCTATTGAACTCCCTGCGTTGGCACAACTCTGCTTCGGATATCGCTCGGTGAGTGCGCTCCGCCGTGCGGGCATGCTTGCATGTGACGATACAGAATTACCACTCTGCGAGATCTTGTTCCCCTGTATCACGCCCGTTTTGCCGTTCTTCCGGTCGTAAGGTTGGTCGTTGCATATCCAGCGGCAGGAGAGGGGCTCAGATGTCCGATGTAACCGTTCATGATGCAATCCGACTGGCACTGCCCATCGGGACCACCCTATTGGCTGGTGCAAGTGGGTTGCATCGATTGGTGAGTTGGCCCGTCATAGCCCGTGCCGTTGCGCCGTTGTTCACTGATCTGCGCGGGAACGAATTTGCCCTCGTTTCGATCCGCTCGCTCCGGGATATCGACCCACCGCTGTCACTGACGATGCTCATCGAACGGCTCGTATCGGTGCCAATTGCCGCACTCGCTGTAGTCGGGAGCGTCGATGAAAGTGCGATTGCATTGGCTGAGCGCCACGCGCTGCCGCTGTTGAATCTCGCAGATGATGTCGACATCCGCAACGTTGACCGGGAACTGCAGCGGTTGGTGAGTGATTTCGAAGCGCAAACTGATCGCAGAGCAGCCCAAATTGCACTCGAAATGGGCGAAATGGCGTTGACTGGGGCTGGGATCCCCGCTATGGTCAATGTCTTGGCACGGCGCACGGGGCGGTTCGTGTCGGTGTATTCTGCCAAGAGTGAACTCGTCTGCGCAGATACCGTGCGCAGCCCAAATACCATTGTCCCTGATTACGTACCCTGTGAGGGTTCGAGTACCGTCCACGGGTTTCAGTTTTATTGTGAAGTACTGCGTGCAGGCGAACTCATCCTTGGGTACAGTGTGATTTTTGGTACATCATTGACAGAGTCAGATAGGGCAACAATCAAACGCGCGACGATGGCCCTTGCACTCGAATTTACGAAGGCGCAAGCGCTCAGTGCTGCTGAGGCCCGCTTCCGTGGAAACTTCGTCGAACAAGTACTGTCCGGACAACTCACCGATCACCTGACCATCCAACAACGAGCCCGTGAATTTGGCTATGATCTCAAAAGCCCGCAACGAGCAACACTGTTGTGCGCCGAAAAGCCCCTTGTCACGCAATTGCAGAACCTGTTTGCCAAGACTATCCGCGAGTATTCCATACATATCCCCTGGATTGAGCACGAGGCTGGCATTTTGTGCTTCGTTGCACAAGACGAACAGAACACCGAACCCAACGGGGTACTTGCCCTGTTGACTGCCCCGCTGCGCGCCCAGTGTGCAAGCTTGCGGATCGTGCAGGGGCGCGGTTCGGCAAGGATCGAAGATTGGAAGCACTCGGTTCATGATGCAGAACAGGTCCGCATGCTCCCTGGTGCAGGCAAAACAACCGTAGCCACGTTCGACAGCATAGGCATATATCAACTCTTGCTCTCGATGGTGCAGCGTGAAGATGCTCATGTGTTCTATCGTCGACACCTCGGCCCGCTCCTCGATTATGACCGTGAACAAAACGCTGAACTCATGCAGACGCTACTCATGTATTTCGCTTGTTCAGGCAATCTTGCGCGTACTGCCGAGACGTTGCATGTGCATCGCAACACCTTGCTCTATCGACTTACTCGCATCAGCCAGATCTGTGGCGTGGATCTCGAAGACCCTGAAACACGCTTGTGCCTGTGGATTTCTGTCAAATTTCATCCGCTTTTTCAGCATTCATCATTGTAGGAGCGTTGTAGGAGGTATCGCATGGACGAGGCACGCGTCTCGATAGTCACTGGCGGGACAAGTGGGATTGGTTGGCACACCGCACGTGCGCTCGCCAAACGGGGAGATACGGTTATCCTGGTGGGGCGCAACCCCGATCGATGTAACGCAGCGCGCGATCGGATCCTCGCTGAGTTCCCTGACGCAATGGTTGATACGCGATTGGCAGATTTTGCTTCGCTCGCTCAGGTCGACGCACTGGCAAGTGGCATCATTACTGACTACAATCGTGTAGATGTGCTCGTGAATAATGCTGGGGGATTCTACTCGACACGGCAACTGTCGCAAGATGGGTTCGAGTTAACCTGGGCCACGAACCATCTCGCTCCGTTTTTGTTGACGCATCGGCTGTTACCCTTGTTGCGCGCATCAGCCCCGTCGCGCATCGTCACCGTTTCGTCTGCAGCCCACATTAGTACGTCTATCAACTTTGATGATCTGCAGGCAGAACGCTCATATAGTGGCCTGCGTGCGTATGCACAATCCAAGCTTGCGAATATTCTTTTTACCTACGAGGTAGCGCACCGCTTGGCAGATTCGGATGTTACTGCCAACGCGCTCCATCCCGGTTTTGTGGCAACAGGGTTTGGGAGCAATAACACGGGGATGTTCATGGCACTCAATGGGTTGCTGGCAAAGTTTTTTGCGATTAGTCCCGAGGCGGGTGCACAGACGAGCATTGCACTGGCGATGGACCCAACGCTGAGTCAGTCGACTGGTCTCTATTTTTCACAAGCAAAGCCAGTCGCTTCTTCTCGGGCTTCGTATGACGTGACCAGTCGACGACGGTTGTGGGACCTGAGTATGCGACAGTGTGGAATAGCGTAAACGAACACACACGCAGGACATCATTCCCCGCTTGCTTCGAACAGAGCATTCACACTGCTCTCTGTAGGGAGTTTGTACGCGACCAATGCAGATACAAAAACCCGTCACATGTTTCCATGCGACGGGTTGGTCATTGATGGTTAGACCGGTGGTTGTTCGTCACGCTTTTTGTCGTCTGCAAGGGTCGATGCAAGTTTGCGTAAATCTTCGTTTAAACTGCCGAGTTTGTTCACGACTTTGGCATGTGCATCGGTCACAGTTGGATTTTCGAGCGCCTTTTCGACCAGCTGTTTGCCTTTTTCGGTCACTTCTACGACCGTTTCATTCGTGCCGATGCCTTGTAGTTTGGTGATGAGTTCGTTCACCCCCGTCTGCAAATCCTGCTGCATTTGATGCGCTTTGTTACTTGCCAAGAATGCCCGAGCAACTGCTTCTAATTGCGTGCCTAATGCGCGCAATTCATCGAGCAAAGAAACATTGTCGTGCGTGTGTTGCTGTTGATCACCTGATTGCGTGGTCCGCTGTTCTTCTGAGTTTGTCATAAAAAATCTCCTTCTTTCTGTTCCCAATGGGATGACGTCGCATCAGTGTGCATTGTTGCATAGATTTGTCTCGGCACAGCAGTAATGGGCGCAGATTGTTGTGCACTCCATGCACTTGCGTTCCTTGCATGATTTGGTATACTTAATCTTGATAAATCATAGTTGTTTACTCGTGTTTAAGGAGGCTTCCCGATGGCCCGTATTTTTGCAAATGTCACCGCTCTGATTGGGAACACGCCGCTGGTGAACATCCGTTCGCAGGGGGCGACTGTGCTCGCAAAACTCGAGTGGTTCAACCCGGGTGGGAGTGTGAAAGACCGTATCGGCTTTGCCATGATTGACACTGCAGAGCAAGCCGGGCTTATCTCGCCAGAGCGGACCGTGATCATCGAGCCCACCAGCGGCAACACAGGTATTGGGCTTGCGATGGTGGCTGCAGCCCGCGGGTACAAAATGATTCTGACCATGCCGGAGTCGATGAGCATTGAGCGGCGCAAGTTGCTCAAAGGGTTCGGCGCGCAGGTGGTGTTGACCCCCGCCAGCGAAGGAATGCGTGGCGCCATTGCCCGTGCCGAAGCGATTGCCGCCGAGACTCCAGGTGGATGGATCCCGCAGCAGTTCACCAATGTCGCCAATCCAGCGGTACATCGGCGGACGACAGCTCAAGAAATCTGGAACGACACAGACGGCAATATCGACTTCTTTGTTGCCGGTGTGGGTACGGGTGGAACCGTCACCGGTGTAGGTGAGATTCTGCGAGAGTTCAACCCAAATATCAAGATTGTCGCAGTCGAACCTGAGGCTTCGCCGGTCCTGTCGGGTGGCCAAGCAGGACCGCACAAAATCCAAGGAATCGGTGCCGGATTTGTCCCTGCAGTGCTCAACACTGAGGTGTATAGTGAAGTCATTAAGGTTTCAAACGACGATGCGTTCGCGTCTGCCCGTCGTCTCGCCAAAGAAGAAGGCCTCATGGTCGGCATTAGTTCTGGGGCTGCTGCATATGCATCAGCAGTGCTCGCAGCACGTCCCGAAAACGCAGGCAAAACCATTGTCTTCATTTCGGCGAGCACTGGTGAGCGCTATTTGAGCACGGCGTTGTTCCCCGACGAAGCATAGGTCAAAGCAGCAAAACGCGTATGCCGTCGTCGGCATACGCGTTTTGTGTTTACAATGACAGAATACATCTCTCTCTGTACAGGTGGCATGTGACAGCTTCGCTCGAAGAATGCTATAGAACACTCCAACACGATGCTGACGCCGCAGCGTTTGATGAACAGCGCGGCAGTGCCTGGAACAGGCCGATCCTCAATCGGATTTGTGACTACAGTGCAATCATTCTCAATCCGCTGAATATGCGTGTGCGTGCGTTGTCACTGATTACCGTGACCGCAGAACGAATTGTGCTCAAGGCTTCGGGATTACAAAATGTATCAATTGTGTTTGCGCCGGTCGAACTGTTGGCTGCTGAAGTTTACATAAAACGAATTGCTGCCCACAAGCATCTGCCATTCCCGCAGGTTATCAAAAGCGATCTCAGCTACAACACGCTTCCTGCGGCATATGTGATCGCTTCGTATCTGCCTGGGGGAACACTCGCCGATATCACCGACGAAACATTGCAACGGGTGGGAGCTCGCCAATACGGCCGTGCATTACGTGCGCTCCATGGGAATGTCGCACCTGGGTTTGGCGCGCCAAACCCCACCGGCCAATGGAAGAATCACCCGTGGCCTACGGTGTTACGTGAGTGGCTCACTGTGCGTGGCACCATCGATTTGCTGGCCGATACGGTCGGTCCACACATGGGCAAGCGCTTTTGGGATACATGGCTCAAGCAAGCAATCTTCGCGCCTGTTACACCGGTGGTTATCCATGGCGATGTGGATCCCAAGTATGCGCACGTCTCCGTGAGTAGTCACATCCAACTCGACGGAATAGACTGCTCGGGTTTGATCGTTGGCGGCGATGGGATGTTTGATGTGGCAGCATCGATGCGATCTGGGTATCATCAAGAGTTCCGTGCTGGTTTCAATGAAGGGTACACGGCTACCACCCCACTCACCCCAGCTGAAGTTGCACGCATTAAGCAATACCTGTTGATTTTTCGCGTTATGGATGCCCTTGCAGATGATTCAATAGACCGCGAATCACTCGCGACGAGCATCAAACATGCCACGACCGCAATCCACACTTAGCGGTGTGGCGCGATCGGATTTGGCTGTGTGATTGGCCGGTGTAAGTCAATATCATGGAACGAACTCGGGTCGTCGTTCGGCTCGAGGTGCGTGGTGACGTGGATATTCGGAATGGCATGAGTGAGGTCTATTTCGATAGCTTCGAGCACCTCGTGACCGCGTTGTACGCTCCATTCACCCGGAACGAGTACGTGAAAGGTGACGAATTTTCGTGATCCTGAGCGCCGAGTGCGTACTGCGTGGAAGTCGATAGTGTCGCTTTTGTAGCGTTCAATGACCGCGAGCACCCGCTCATGATCATGCGGCAACAAACTAGCGTCGAGTAACCCATCGGCTGAACGTTTGAGCAAATCCCACCCAGTGCGAATAATGTTGAGACCCACCAGGAGTGCAAAAAGTGGGTCGATCCACTGTATGGACGTCGTAGCTGCCAACACGACCCCTACCGAGACGACAATCGACGTGACTACGTCGCTCATGATGTGATGAGCATCAGCTTCTAACGCAATAGAGTCATGTGTTTTGGCTGCTTGTAACAGCCATCGTGCCAACACAAAGTTGATGACTGATGTACCGAGTGCCAGACCAATCCCGATACCTGTTGCATCGATATGGATGGGGTCCAGTAAGCGCTGGACGGATGTAACAATGATGACGATGGCGGCGATCAGGACCAAGGCACCTTCGAATCCTGAACTAAAGTACTCTGCTTTGTCATGCCCGTGTGCATGATCATCATCCGGTGGCTGACGCGAAACCGCCAGTGCCCACATGGTGGCCGATGCCCCCAATATGTTGACGACTGATTCGAGCGCATCAGACAACAGGCTGACTGAGTTCGTCACGAGATACGCGGCGATTTTCAAAAAAATGACAATAAAGGCGACGAGCAACGAAATCCACGCGTATCGCCGTAAATGCATACAAAGCCTTATAACGTTGAAACAGGATCCACGTCGAGTATAGCATGGTGAAGCGATTTGATGGCCGACAGTGCTGACCGTACCTGTGAACCGACGATGAGTAACTGCCAATGATAACGATCACGAACTTTATAAAAAAACGCCGGTGATGGTCCGATTGTTCGTACCGATGGGAAGTCTTTCTCCAGTAGGGCAGCGATTGATGCAGCTTCTTGTTGTGCACGTTCACGACACTGTGCTTCGTGGGTGTGACGCCACGTCAGTTTGGTCATTCGTTGAAAAGGTGGATAGCCCATGTAGTCGCGAAATGCAAGCTCACGGCGGTAGAATTCTTCGTCGTCATACCGAGCAGCACATTGTATTGCGTAGTTGTCAGGCGTATAGCTTTGAAAAATGACGGATGCCTCACCGGCTCTGCGCCCGGCCCGTCCGGCAACTTGGGTCAATAATTGATACGTTCGTTCGGTTGCCCGGAAGTCCGGCAGATGCAACGCCAAATCTGCATTCACAACACCTACCAATTTTACGCGTTCGAGATCAAGCCCTTTGGCAATCATCTGTGTCCCGACGATAATTGCTGCTTGGTGTTTGTGTATTTCTGACAGCATTGCCGCATGTGCACGGGCTGAATCGGTCGTGTCGCGGTCCCATTGGAGAATAGGTGTCGCAGGGAACAATGTACGCAGTACCTGAACAACACGTTGTGTTCCGCTCCCGATATCGAGAAATTCGCCGTGGAAGCACGATGGGCAATGCGTTGTTTGCGCACGTTGATATCCACAGGTGTGACACACGGCGACTGCATCCCGCGTTGTACCATGCCCGATAAGTGGGCTGCTGCAGCGTGGGCACTGTGCCACGGTCCCGCAGTTCCGGCAGATACGGCTGCCACTTGCACCGCGCCGATTAAGCAGCAGCATAACTTGTGCACCACCTTCCAGCGTTGCGGTGATGCGTTCGTGGAGGACGGTGCTTATCAGGCCGTGGCTATCTGCGCATGCTGCGCCACGCATATCGACAATGCGTATCGGTGGCCGCTGGTGCATGGTGCCACTCGAACCTACACGGTCATGCAATTGCAGGTAGGTCACTGCGTTGTTTTGACAGGCATACATCATTTCAACCGATGGGGTTGCACTCCCAAGGACAATCGGGATCCCTGCATAGCGTGCATACACCAACGCAGTGTCACGTGCGTGAATGGGTGGTGATTTGTCGGATTTGTACGAGCCATCGTGTTCTTCGTCGACGATAATCAGCCCGAGTCGGGGTATCGGCACAGCGAGTGCCGAACGGGGTCCGAGCACCACTGCGGTGTTGCCGTTGGCAGCATTGGTCCAACCCGTGTGACGGTCCGCGAGGTGAATGTCACCGTGGATGACGCTTATCTGGCTGGGGAACCGACGCTCAAATCGTTCAGCGATTTGTGTAGTCAGCGCAATCTCGGGTATAAGTACCAACGTTTGGAGATTGTGTGCAATACAGTGTTCGATGAGTGCAAAGTAGACTTCTGTCTTCCCACTTCCTGTGACACCGTGCAAAAGAAATGGTGCGTAGGAGTTTTTTTCAATGTGTGAGGCAATCTGTGTCACAACTGCGAGTTGCGATGATGTCAGTGCGACCGGGGGGCTTGGGAGCGGTACCGGTGGTTCTGAACGCAACAGAATCCCCTGTGCGATGAAGTCTTTGATTGCGGCGTAGCCGCCGAGTGTTGCAACGGGGATCGGCGATTCGGTTGTGGCACTGCACAGTGCAGCGAGGCTGGCACGCTTTGTGGAGCGCAGAATCCATGGCTGTGCGGCCGCGAGTTGGGTACGATTGAGCGTCACTGCATTCGGTGTGGCGGCTTTTCGTTGCGGTATCTTTGCGAATTGGAGTTGCAGCTGTACATAGCCGCGTTGCGATAGCCGGTCGAGGATTTTCGTCAGCGCAGAGGCGGTAACTGCGAGTGTCGCCAACAATTCTTTGGTCGTATGTGTGCCGTGGCGCCGCAACTGATACAGCACGCCGCGTTCGTCCTGGCGCACTGTTCCGAGATCAGCAGTAATACCGCTGTCGGTTGCCCTCCATGTGTGGGTCGGTGCGGGGAACATAGTCCGCGAAATATACAGACTGAGGACATGCTCAACGGTGGTCACATAATGATTTGCAATCCACCGTATGAGTGTCAGTTGAAGCGGTGTGAGCGCATATGGTGTGCACACTGCGTGATCGGCAGCGTGGTATTGGTGGGATTCTGCACGTGCACTGACCGCAACGACGACGGCAGAAAACGCAGTATTGCCTGCGACCACAGAAATGATGCGACCGACATGCACCGTGTCCGGTCCGTTGATTTGATACGGGCGTTCTACGCCAGACTGTCCATGCCCATGTGAAATAACTGTTATTGCCCGGACATATTGCGTGTGATGCTGATCGTGCGACACAGTGTGTTCCTGCATTGGGATGCGTTGAATGATTCAGTGTAGCACAGCGAGTTATGGAGTGCTCGAATCCCCGTATTTGCACATATCCATCAGCTTTGTTATACTTGTTACTTGGGAATCTTTCTTCTGCTCCACCATCTGCTCCTTGCGCAAGAAGCAGCTCTGAGCGGGGCATCTCCAGAGGAGTAACAATGCGCGATCGCAAACGTGACTACGAGCTGTTGTTCATCGTCTCGCCCCTGCGTTCTTCGGAAGAAGAAATTGCAGCAACGGTAGAGCGTGTATCACAGTCCATCGCTGCAGTGGGGGGTTCATCGAACTCCGTGCAGCAGACTGCCCCATGGGGCCGTCGCAAGTTCGCCTACCCAATGCGTGAGTACGCTGAAGGTGAAGCAAGCCGCCGTGTCTTCAATGAAGGCTACTACGTCCTCGTGAACTGCACGTTGCCAACGTTGCAGATTCGTGAGCTCGAACGCGTCTTGAAGTTGAATGACTCGATCCTGCGTTACATGCTGACCAACGTCGAAGTACGTCCAGCAGTAGCCCCAGCAGCCGAAGCAGAAGCACCACAAGCATAATCAGCGTACCGGAGAGGTGAACCATGACTGAAGATAATCGTCGCGCTCCAGCCCAGCGCCGTAAGTTTGGCGGGCGCCGCAAAGTCTGCATTTTCTGTGTAGATCAAATCGGCACTGTCGATTACAAAGATTTGAAGCGTTTGCAGCGTTTCGTGTCAGAACGCGGCAAGATTTTGCCACGACGTCGTTCTGGGACCTGTGCAAAGCATCAGCGTTCGTTGACTGTTGCCATTAAGCGTGCGCGACAGATGGCATTGATGTCCTTTGTCGGTTCGACCACGCGCAGCTAACGTGTGCGGTTTCACAGTGCGGTGCGTTTCACGCACCGCACTTGTCTTTGATATCGGATGTATCAGAAAGGACGAGCATGACGCAGTCGAAGGACGAAGTCCGCGAACAAGCACGTCGTGTGGCTCATAATCGAGATCATTCCCGACGCGGTCGCGAAGAGCGCCGACGTCGTTTAGTGCTCATCACCACGTTTTCTGCAATTATTATCTCGGTCGTCGCTACTGTTTCGGGCGTATTGTATGACCGTGTGTTCGTTCCGTCTCGGAGTGTTGCAACGGCTGCCGGCCAGACGTTGACACGTTCGAGCTACGTGACCGAAAAGCGACTGAACCTGGCGTCACAAATCGCACAAAATGTGTTGTTGGCAGCGTTCGGTGGGCAGTTTGCGGAACGGTTCCAACAGCAGAACCCCTATCTCGAAACCGAAGTTACCGCGCTGTCTGTCACCAACGAGCCCGATGGGACGATTGTGCAGCAGTGGGTTGACCGTGTAATGCTCGAGAAGGCTGCTGCCGAACAATTCCAAATTACGGCCGATGCTGGGATGGCAGATCAAGCATTTATCCGTGATTATGGCCAAGTTTTTGGTGGCGCACCGGCTGCGGATGCTACCCCAGAAGGGCCTACTGCTACACCCGGTGGCAAGCAACCAACAATGACGAGACGACCAACCCAAGGCGCCCCGACTGCTTCTCCTGATGTTGCCAAAGCGGGTTCGCTGGTTGCGCCTATTCTGGACCAAGTCCACAAGAACTATGTGGAAAGCCTGAAGGCAGTCGGAATCACTGCAAAATTGACGCGTGAAGATTTCCAACAGGCATTACGCTCGCAGTACGGCCGTCAGGTCCTCATCGAAGCAGTCAAGGCAAAGCTTGTTCCTGAAGCAGGCTTCGTTGCCTCTACAGAGCCAACGGGATATCAGACAAGCCACATTCTCGTCCGTGTTGATGTGCCTGAGAAAGCCACTGAAGCCGAGATTGCAGCGTTGTTTGAGGCCAAAAAGCCGAAAGCATTAGACCTTCTGGCGAAAATCCAAGGCGGAGCCGATTTTGCCACTACTGCTGCGAGCGAATCAGAGGATTTCACCAGCCGCAAAAAAGATGGCAAAATGGACGCCTTTGACAAGTCTGGTCGGTCTGTAGCTGGTACGACGTTTGCACCCGAGTATGTTGCTGCAACGATAGCACTGGCCGAGGGTGCGGTGAGCCCTGAACTCGTCAAGACGACGTTTGGTTGGCACATCATCAAGCTCGACAGCATCAACGTGGCGAACGTCGAGGATCAGCTCGCAACCGCTCGTACCGCCGCATTCGAAGAATGGGCGCCATCCTTGGTGAGCAAGTACCCGGTGACCTATGCAGTACAACCAACCGAAACGACGGTCCCTGCACCAACCACCGAAGCACCGATTGCTCCGACCGCGGCGCTTGCTGGATATCCCACCGATACACCAGAGCCCGCAGCAACCGCGACGGTTCCAGCGCCTTCTCCCACGATGACCCCAACCCCCACGAAGCAGCCATAGTCCCACATCAGAGAGGCAACGTCGTGACGTTGCCTCTCTGATATCTTGTGCTGAAGGAGCATGCAATGCGTAGATGGAAGCCGTTCCCCTCTGCGGGACGTTGGTTGGCTCTCGCTCTTGCGTTGGTCTTCAGTGGCGGGAGCCTGTTTTTTGGGTGGTTGTGCGCTCAACGATTTAGCGGCGCATCGCTAAACTGGTCCATTGATTTGGATTTCTTTCTCCGCTTCCTCGGGTTCCTGCTGATGCTCTTTCTCGCAGGGACTTCGTGGATGCGTTTTTTGCGTGTGGTCACGTTGTGGTACGGTCTCGACCGTAATGTGGTGTACATCGGTTCACTCGGGAACCAAGAAATGGTTCCTCTCGAAGATATCCTGCGTCTGGATTTCGGTGTGCGTGTCGATGGGCTGCCTGTGCCGATTATCCAGGGGATTGGGTGTTATTGGGGGACGGGTGTTTCGAGTGACTCGGTTGCTGTCATGGTGCGCAGTACCATCCCGCCGAGCCGGTGTATTTTTATCGTGACACACCTCGGGACATATGCTATTTCTCCCGAAGAAATCGAACTGTTCGTCCAAGAACTCGAGCAACGACGCCATTTGGGCGCTACCAAACAACACACAATCGAAGTCATTCATGGACCTTGGTTCAACACGCCTTTCTGGAACGATGTAAGCAGTATTTATCTGTTGGTGCTTGCACTCGTTGTCAACATCATCGCTGTTGGGTTGCTCGCGTGGTATTACCCCGTATTGCCCACGGAAGTCGAAATGCGATTTGACGCGGTAGGTGGTGTGTCAGAGCTCCGTGCCCGTCACCAAGTGTTTTTCTTGCCGTTAGCAGCGTTCGGCGTGACGCTCGTGAATTTATTCGGTGCGTTGGTCTTCTTCCGCTACGAAAAACTCGTTGCACGCATGCTCCAAGGAGCATCTGTCGTCGTTCAAATTCTCTTTTGTGTCGCGGTCATCATGATTGTCGGGGCATAGTTCCCGTCTGCGTTCGGTGAGAGAACCGAAGAGGTGACTACGTGTACGGCGAATATCTCATTCTCATTAATCGTGTGGTGGGAAACGTCATATTGGTAGTGACGTTTTCTTTGTGTGCATACATGACGATACGCGCATGGGGTGCTGCCACAGCACGTGCGCTCACAACCTTGTTGTTCGCAGTGGTGGTCGTTTCCGTGGCGAGCGTTTTGATTCGACTCGCACATGAAAGCACGGTCATCGAACTGCTCCTGCGGTCGGTGTGGGTCGGCATTTTGTTGGTCCCTGCGAGTCTGCTCCACATGGTCTTCGGTTTGACCGCATCACTCAATTCACGACGGCCGAATCTCGCGCTTACCATCGTCAACTATGCGATTGCGACGGTCGGCATTTTGCTCGGGTTGACAACTGATACGTTTGTGTCGTTGCCTATTCGTACCGGTCTCGTACCTGCATTGACGCCGCAGCCGTTGTTTGTTTTCATTGCAGTGTATGCTTTCAGCCTCACCACTGTTTCATGGATTATGTTGTTACGGCTTCGGAGCGAGGTGATGACTCCCGGGTTGCGTCGTCGGATCGGGTACATGGTTGTTGGCTGGTATGGCCCTGTGCTGCTGACGTTCCCCGTGTTGTCGTTGTTGCCAACAGATTATCGTTTACCCGGATTTGTGGCGGTTTCACTCGCGACGTTAGCAGCCCCTGTGGCGGGTATTTTGACGGTGATTCTTGCATATAGTGCGACATTTGTCGGTACTGCACAACCTGATCGCATCGTGAAGCATGATTTTGTGCGTTGGTGGCTGTATGGGCCATTCATCGGTATGAGCATCATCCTCTTTTTGCAGGTCGTTCCGATTTTCGCTAGGATGAGTCGTTTGCCCGTTGATGTATGGAGTGTGTTTGGCATTATGGCGATGACGGTGATCATGCCGGTCCTTGTCAGCCGCATCCGACCATTGCTTGATTCGTTGATTTATGCCAGTGACCAAGAAGAAATCGATTATCTGCGCACCTTACCCCGCACTGCGTTCACCCAAGCGGATCTGCGACGATTTCTCGAAAACACATTAACCGTCATTTGTGCGTCGAGTCAGAGCGAATCTGCATTTGTGGCTGCACCGGATGAGTTCGGCGTATACAGCATCAAGATGCTCTACGGTCCACGTCGTTCGGTACGTCAGTTGTGCGAAGCACATCCACTCGAAACGCTGATAGCCGAATTGGCTGAGCATCCCAATCCTGAGTTGTATCGTGCACATGGATATCGATTTCAACTGCTTCGTGATCCGGATCAACGCATCATTGGGTTGCTCGGATTGCACTGGAATTTCGATGCGCGGAACGCGGATGTGACGCATCTCATCCAAACATTGACGCACCAAATCGAACATGCATTGGTCATGGTGCAAGTACAGCAACGATTGTTTGATACGCTGCGGAGCATGGCGCCCGAAATGTCTACCCTGCAGCGAGTGAGTTCACGCATTGAACAGGCAACTCCCGAAGCGCTCGAAGGACTCGACGACGATGTGGCATTGTTGCCGGACTTCGTGAGTTTGGTGCGGGATGCACTGACGCACTTTTGGGGTGGGCCAAAGTTGTCCGATAGCCCGTTGCTCTCACTCAAAGCGGTTAAGCGCTACAGCGAAGAACAGAGTTTGCCGCCGCCGAAAGCATTGCAAGCGGTCCTGCGACAGGCTATCGAGACGCTCAAACCTGATGTCGATAGCCCGTTGACCGCAAACGAGTCGCTGCTCTTTTCCATCCTCGATCTACGGTATATCCAAGGTCGCAAAATTCGTGATATTGCACATCGCCTTGCG